>NZ_JBQFPT010000008.1:0-258448 GCF_056536505.1 Ruegeria sp. CL3
ACAGCCAACATGCGTCCCCGTCAAAGACAAATGATCCCGCAAAAAACCAGACAATAACGTCCGACCCTCAACATCACCGCTCACAGACAGACCATTCACAGTCAGCGATATTTTCATCACATTTTCCTCCCTTAAATCCGTAGCTCAACCGCCCAATACGCGCTTGAGCCAGCCTTTCTTTTCGGTTGCCTCTTCCGCTTGTTGTTCGGGTTCAGCTGCCGATTCGTCGGCGGGGGCCTCTGGCTCGACCTCGACCGCGCTTTGGAAATTCTGAAAGAACTGATCCGCCATTTTCTTGGCGAATCCGTCCACGACACGGCCACCCAGCTGGGCCAGCTTACCGCCCACGCGTGCGTCCACATTGTAGGTCAGCAAGGTGCCTTCGGGGACATCGGACAGCGTGACATCTGCTGCACCCTTGGCAAAACCGGCAGCGCCGCCTTTGCCTTCGCCCGACAGTTTCAGGCTTTCTCCGGACACCATGTCGGACAGGGTCACTTTCCCTTTGAACGTGGCTTTGACGGGGCCGACTTTCTGCACCACGGTGGCGTCGAACCCGTCCTCGGCGGTGCCGGTCATCTCCTGGCAGCCAGGGACGCATTCGCGCAGAACATCTGCCGACAGCAGAGCATTCCAAACCTCGGACCGTGGCGCGGCTATTGTGCGGCTGTCATGTAACTCCATGTCACTCCTCCAGAGTTTTTTCCAACCTAGGGCGTCGGGGCCGCAAAGCATATGCGACCTTGGGCGTAGTCAGCGCAGTTCCGGAGGGGTGTGCGTCAGCCCGTAATCCGCGAAGATTTTGGCGATGCGGCCATCCTGAAGCGCAGCATAGATCGCGTCATCGACCGCGTAGCTGAGGCCGCGATAGGCAAAATGCACGGCCACGCCGCTGGTCCAGGTGCTGACGGCAAAGCCGGGCAGCGGAGGGGTGTGGATATCCAGATCCGGGGTCAGCCCGGCCTCTAACTGGGCGCGGGGGCCCATCGCGGCCATCGTATCACCTGCGGCCAAAGCCTCCATGGCCTGATCTGCGGTTGGGAACCGGCTGACATTCTGCGACAATTGTCCGCCGGGAAAAGACGACAGGTAGAAATCGGCAATCGAATCGTTTTCAACCGCGACGGTGTCAAAACGGAAATAGGCCGGAACCGGAGGGTCTTCGGGATACGCATCGCGGCGAAAGGCGATGGCGATTTTCTCGTCATGATACTGGCCGGTGAACACCACCTGTTCGACCCGGCAGGCGAATTCGCTGTCATAGGGAATGTGCAGCATGACGTTGGCCACGCGCCCGTTGATCAGCGGGCCCTTCCAAATCCAGTTGCGCAGATCGGCCTCAAGGTTTTCTCCTGCCGCGACCAGATTGAACCGAGGCTCGACCCCCAGATCCTGCGCGATCAACTTGCCGATTTCGATGTCCACGCCCTGTATTTTGCCGTCCTTCTCAAAGGACCAGGGCGCGAAATCTTCATAGGCCGCGAACTCGATGTAGCCGCGCTCGACAATGGTATCGAGGTCCGCGCCGACGATATCGCGACTGGCATTCTGGGGTTTGGGTTGGGGCACATGGTCTTCACACCTGGCCAGAGCCGACCCGGTGAACAGGGCGGCGACCAACAGGGAGAGAATGAAATGGCGTCCGATCATGTGCCCCAGTCTGCCGTTCTATTGCGCGGCAGACAATCCGATAGTCAGCTGCTCCGCCGCTTGTGCAAAATCCGGGGCCTCGCCCGAGATCAGCACCGCAGCGCGCAGGGCCACCGAGTCGGCCACAGGCGCGCCTGAGCCGGTTTCGATTGTACCCGCGATCTCGGTCAGTTCGGATTGCAGGGCGGCAGTGTCCCCATCTGCGCCCTCTGCCATAGCGGCCAGCTCGTCGCGGATTTCCTTCAACCGGTCCGAATAATCATCCAACGCGCCGTCATCGGGGCGGGTTTCGATATAGGTGCGGATGGCCCAGGCCGCCTTTTGGCCCAGCAGATCGCCAAAGGCGGGCATCTTGGTGATACCGTTCTGGGTATAGCCCTCGCGGAAGCGTTCGATGTACCACTCATCGCCGTATTCCTCGGCCTCGAGGTAGCGCAGGTCAGGCGCCAGTCCGCCCGATACGACGCCCAGACCGTGGCAGCGCGCGCAGTTCTGGTTGTAGCCGGAATCGCCGATTTCGATTGCAGCCTGCCAGACCTCTTCGCCCTGATCGCGATAGGGGTTTTCGATCAGCCATTCCTCGCTCACGTCGGGAAGGGCATCCGTATTTACCGGCTGGGGCGCGACATCACCATGTGCCAGCGCCATTCCCGCTGTCACCATTGCCGCAAGCGCCGCGCTGTAAAAACCAAGACGCATCTCATCCTCCTATTGAAGCTTTCCCCGGTCATAGCGCAGGCAAAATCATCGCGACATTCGACCTTGGTTGCAGATGGGCGAAATCTGCGACTAAGGTCGAATGGCTTTCCCATTTTCGACCGGCTTTTACTTTTAGGGCCGGAGAGGAGGCGCAGACATGTTCAGATTTCCCTTTGTTCTTGCAGGTTTGGCGCTGGCAACTGGCGCTGCGCAGGCCGAGGTCGCGATTGCAGTGACCTATCTGCAGCAAGAGGTTGAACGTCCTCCTGTTCTGTCCAACCTCGACCCGATTCCCGAAGATCTGGGCATGGCAGGGGCTGAGCTGGGTCTGGCCGACAATCTGACGACGGCCAAATTTCTCGGTCACAAATATCATCTGACGGTGACCACGGTGCCCGAAGGTGGGGACTGGGCCCAAGCCGCGCGGCAGGCCTTGGCCAATGGTCCATTCGTCATTCTGGACGCGCCTGCGCAAGCGCAGCTTGAGGTCGCTGATCTACCCGAAGCGGCGGGTGCGGTGTTGTTCAACGCCTCGGCCCCCGATCTGTCGCTGCGCGAGGACGAGTGCCGCGCCAACCTGTTGCACACCTTGCCATCGGACGTAATGCGCACTGACGCTCTGGCGCAGTTCCTGGTCAAACGCCGGTGGGAAGATATCGTCCTGATCTCGGGCGAGCATCCGGGGGATCAGGCCTTTGCCGAGGCGCTGAAACGGTCGCTGCAAAAGTTCCGGTTGGAGTTGCAAGCAGAAAAGACATGGGTGTTCGATGCCGACCTGCGGCGCAACGCAGCGCAAGAAGTGCCACTGTTTACGCAGGATTTCGGCGACTATGACGCGCTGCTTGTCGCCGATGAGCTGGACGATTTCGGCCGCTATATCCCCTTCAACACATGGGAGCCGCGCCCCGTTGCCGGGTCAGAGGGCTTGCAGCCCGTCACTTGGTCGCGCGTGGTCGAACAATGGGGCGCCGTGCAGATGCAGAACCGTTTTGCCGATCAGGCAGGGCGGGCGATGCGCCCCAAGGACTACGCCGCCTGGGCGGCCTATCGGGCCTTGGGCGAGGCGGTGACGCGCACCCAATCAGATGATCCGGCGGTTTTGCGCGACTATATCCTGTCGGATGATTTCGAACTGGCGGGCTTCAAAGGCCGCGCGATGAATTTTCGTGCCTGGAATGGCCAGTTGCGGCAACCAATCCCGCTGGTCACGGATCGCGCCGTGGTGGCGATGGCCCCGCTCGAGGGGTTTCTGCATCAACGTACCGAACTGGACACGCTGGGCATTGATGAGGCCGAAAGCCAGTGTCAGGCATTTAAGGAGTAGTAGCGATGAGACTAGCAGCACTTCTGGCAGCGACCGCGCTCTGCGCTCCGGCCATTGCGGATGAAATCTGGATCAGCAATGAAAAGGACGACACGCTCAGCGTGATCGACATCGAAACGCTTGAGGTGATCCGCACCATTGAGACCGGCGAGCGCCCACGCGGGATCACGTTTTCCAAGGACTACTCAGTTCTGTATATCTGCGCGTCCGACAGTGACTCGGTTCAGGTAATGGACCCCGAAACGGGCGAGATTCTCCATGACCTGCCCTCGGGCGAGGACCCCGAACAGTTTGTGCTGCACCCAAATGACAAGCATCTCTACATCGCCAACGAGGATGACGCGATCACCACGGTGGTGGATACGGAATCGCGCACGGTGATTGCGCAGATCGACGTGGGGATCGAACCCGAAGGGATGGCCGTGTCGCCCGATGGCAAGATTGCCATCACTACGTCCGAAACCACCAATATGGCCCATTGGATCGACACCGAGACACAAGAGCTGTTCGCCAATACTCTGGTCGATTCCCGCCCGCGCCATGCCGAGTTCCTGAAGGACGGGACCGAGCTGTGGGTCAGCTCAGAAATCGGCGGCACCATCACCGTGTTCGACGTGGAAACCCAGACCGAAAAGGCCAAGATCGAGTTCGAGGTCGAAGGCGTCCACCCCGACCGGGTGCAACCCGTGGGTTTTGAGCTGTCCAACGGCGATGAGACAGCCTTTGTCGCGCTGGGACCGTCGAACCATGTGGCGGCGGTGAATGCCGAAACCTATGAGGTTGAGGATTACATCCTCGTGGGTCGCCGCGTCTGGCACATGGATTTCAACGCCGACAAGTCGCTGCTGTTTACCACCAATGGCGTGTCTGGCGATGTGACCGTGATTGATGTGGCCAAGCGCGAACCGATCAAGACGATCAAGGTTGGGCGTTTCCCCTGGGGCGCGGCCTTCCGTCCGACCAACTGACACGATTGAGGAGACTTAAGAGATGAAGCGACTGATATGCGCGGCCGCGATGTTGGCTGTGGCTTTGCCCGCTGCGGCTTTGGCCGACGATGATGATGACGACGGCTTTGGTCTGGCCGGTATCCTGTCGGCCAAGAACAAGGAAGACCTGCCTCCGATCATTCTCTCCGCCGGTGTCCCCTTGGCCGAGGCCCCGTGGGAGCTGAAATCCGGCACCTATTATGAGTTCGAAATTCAGGGCGACGGCAGTCAGGAACTGGCTCTGGTCGGGCCTGAGTTCTTCCGCGCGATCTGGGTGGATGAGATCGTTGTCGAAGGGTTGGAAATCAGACCTCTGGGTGTCGATTCCGTTGAGTTTGACGAGGCGGGCGAGATGGAAATAGGCTTTGTCGCGATCAAGCCGGGCAGCTACTATCTGAAAGTACCGGGCAGCACCGGCGAAACGCAGCGGCTGGAGATTACCATTAAGTGACAGGGCTTTCGGTCCGCAATGTCAGCTACGCCTATGGCGACAAACGCGCCCTTGATGACGTGAGCTTTCACGTCCCGCAGGGCGCGTTTTGCGCGTTGCTGGGGCCTAATGGCGCGGGGAAATCGACGCTGTTTTCGTTGTTGACCCGCCTGTTCACCACCGCGCAGGGGGTGATTGAGGTGGCGGGGTTCGATATCTCGAAACAGCCCCGTCAGGCCTTGGCGCAGATCGGGGTCGTGTTTCAGCAGCCGACGCTGGATCTGGACCTCACTGTTCATCGCAACCTCAGCTACTTCGCCGCTTTGCATGGCCTGTCAGGTCGCACAGCCGAGAGCCGCATCGCCGCCGCTTTGGAACGTCTGGATATGGCCGAGCGCGCAAGCGAACGCACCCGCGATCTGAATGGCGGCCACCGCAGACGGCTGGAGATCGCGCGTTGCCTGATCCATGCGCCCTCGGTCCTGTTGCTGGACGAACCGACAGTGGGGCTGGACGCAGCAGCCCGCAGCGCCATCACCCAACATGTGCATGATCTGTCGGCGCAGGATGGGTTGACCGTGTTATGGGCCACCCATCTGACCGATGAGATCACCCCCGACGATCAGCTTGCCATTCTGCATCGAGGCAAGATGCTGAAACAAGGCACCTGCCGGGACATCACCGGCGACCAACCCCTGCAACAGGTGTTTCTGTCGATGACCGGAGCCTCCGCATGACGGGCGCGCTGCTCGCCCTGCGCGCGATCCTGATCCGCGAGGCGCTGCGTTTTGTGCGTCAACGAAGCCGGTTCATCGCCGCTTTGGTACGCCCACTGGTCTGGCTGATCGTCTTCGCCGCCGGGTTCCGCGCGGCCTTGGGCCTGTCAATCACGCCGCCCTATCAGACCTATATCACCTATGAGATCTACATCGTGCCAGGCCTGTGCGGCATGATCATGCTGTTCAATGGAATGCAAAGCTCCCTCAGCCTTGTTTATGACCGTGAGATGGGATCGATGCGGTTGCTTCTGACCAGCCCTCTGCCGCGATGGTGGCTCTTGTTCTGCCGCCTGCTGGCCAGCACCACGATCTCGATTCTGCAGGTCTATGCCTTTCTGGCGGTTGCCGCGATCTACGGGATTGATATGCCTTGGTACGGATATCTGTGCGTCTTTCCCGCACTGATCATTGCCGGGCTGATGCTCGGCGCTCTCGGTTTGGCTTTGTCCTCGGCCATCAAGCAGCTTGAGAATTTTGCCGGGGTGATGAATTTTGTCATCTTTCCAATGTTCTTCCTGTCCTCGGCGCTTTACCCGCTTTGGAAGATGGCTGAAAGCTCGGCCCTGTTGCGTGATATCTGCGCGCTCAACCCCTTTACCCACGCCGTTGAGCTGATCCGCTTTGCGCTCTATGGTCAGTTCAACGGCCCGGCCCTTGGCTGGACCATCCTTGCCGGTATGGCGTTTTTGGGCCTCGCGCTGTGGGGCTACGACCCGGCCCGCGGGATCAAACGCCCCGGTCGCTAAGCCGTCTACGACCATGGCAGAGGTGAAATGCGCCCCTCGATGCGCTAGTATGCCTTTCAAACGGAGGGTTCATTCATGGTCCGTATCGCAATTGCATTACTGTTTTTGGGCACAGCCGCCTCGGCCCAGACGGTCGAGGATGAGTACGGCACGCTCAACCCGCAGGACACGGGATTTGGCCGTGTCATGAGCAATATTGACAATGGCGTCACCGATATGACGACCTGCGCGACCGGCTACTACATCACCAAATCCGGCCGGCACGAGATGGCGCGCAAGCTGTTCGAAAGCTGCGCCAATGCCGGGTATACCGGCGCGATGACATGGATGGGGCAGTTGGACAATAATGGGCTGGGCGGAGACTACGATCCCGATGCCGCCGCCGCATGGGACAAACGCGCCGCTGATTTGGGCGATCCGGTGGGCAAGTTTAACTACGGCCTCAACCTGCTGCGCGGCCACGGGGTGGCGCAAGACCCCGAGCTAGGCCGCGCCTATGTGGATGAAGCTGCTCGCGACGGCCTTAAAATCGCCAAACGTCTGCAAGATTCTGGCTATGATCCGAATGAGGTCACACCGGATGCAGATGAATGGAAATACGCGCCCTTGTTCTGAGTTTAGTGAGGTGACGTAGTCGGGCACTGGAAAAGGCGCAGGCGCCAGATGGTGCGGCGTTTCCCAAGCCGAAGCCCAACCTCTGATCAGTCGATCACGACCTGAGGCAGCCAGTGGCTATCGGGATCGGCCTCGTGGATATCTGCCTCAGATACGGGCCTCAGATCTCCGTCTTCGGGTGGGGCCGATAGGATGCCCATGTCCATTTCATGCAACTGTCCGATCAGGCGGTCGCCATCGCGCTGCAGGCGATAATAGACCCCGTTCCACATATCAATGCCGTATTCGGTGGCGCCCTTGTGGATAAACAGCAGGTCGTATTCCAGATCGGTCAGATCATCGTCCGAGACCTCGCGCCGCAGAGCATAAGGGTAGGGGACATGGCACCAGTGTTTGACCGCCCCCTCAAGGCAGCGAAACGGACGCATGGACAGGAAATGGTCTGCGAATGGTCCTGCGCCAAGATCGATATGATAGGCTAAGGCGTCGCCCTCTGGTTCGAAATACACGTTTCCTATCAATAGCTTGCTGCCATTTCCGTCTACTAGAGAAATTGTCTTTTGCCCGGACAGCGGATCGGCCAGCGCAGGCTGCGCGCAGATCAAAACCGCAGGGACAAACCAAGTGAAAAGCCGCCGCATCATCGCCTCGCGCATCAAAAAAGATGGCTCAACCTAGTTGAAATCGGCTGATAGCGCCCTACGACCAATGTGCAATTCCAACACCGGTGCCTGCCTGCGAATAATACTCTCGCCAACAATCCCGACGCGTCGGAGATTCGGCGTGGAGGAAAGACATAAGTCTAGGGAGGATACCGATGAACCGGTTTATCATGGCCGCCGCTGCGAGCATTGTCGCAACCGGCGCAGCCTATGCAGAAGTTACCGAAGACGATCTGGCCAATGACCAAACGATCACCACTCAGGTTGTGACCAATGGTATGGGGCGGCATTTGCAGCGCTACAGCCCGCTGGACATGCTGAACAAGGACAACGTCAAGAACCTGCTTCCGGCCTGGGCCTTCAGTCTTGGCGGAGAAAAGCAGCGCGGGCAGGAAACCCAGCCACTGATCTATGACGGGATGATGTATATCACCGGGTCTTATTCACGCCTCTATGCAATTGATCTGGAGACCGGCAAAGAGGTCTGGCAATACGATGCGCGCCTGCCCGAAGGCATTCTGCCTTGCTGTGACGTGGTCAACCGGGGTGCCGCCATCTATGGCGACAAGGTCATTTTCGGTACGCTGGACGCGCGGATCGTAGCGCTGAACAAGGACACGGGCGATGTGGTCTGGCGCGATAAGATTGCAGACTACAAGGCGGGCTATTCCTACACCGCGGCACCGCTGATCGTTGATGGCCTAGTCATCACCGGTAACTCGGGCGGTGAGTTCGGCATCGTCGGCGCGGTTCAGGCCCGGGACGTCAATACCGGCGATCTGGTTTGGGAACGCCCCGTGATTGAAGGTCACATGGGAACGCTGAATGGCGAAGAAAGCACCATGACAGGTGAGCTGAACGCGACCTGGCCCGGTGACATGTGGAAAACCGGCGGCGGCGCGACCTGGCTGGGCGGCTCTTACGATGCTGACACCGATACGCTGGTCTTCGGTGCAGGCAATCCGGCCCCGTGGAACAGCTGGCTGCGCAATGCCGGCACCCCCACCGAAGGCAACAAGGGCGACAACCTCTATGCCGCCAGCCGCATCGGGATCGACCCCAAGACCGGCGAGATCAAGTGGCATTTCCAGACCACCCCGCGTGAAGGCTGGGACTATGACGGTGTGAACGAAGTGGTCGCTTATACCGACCGCGAGGGTAACCAGCGCTACGCCACTGCCGACCGGAACGGGTACTTCTATGTTCTGAACCGTGAGGATGGTGGGTTCGTCTCGGCGACACCTTTCGTCAAGGATATCACATGGGCCGACGGAATTGATGAGACCGGCCGTCCGATCTTTGTCGAAAACAACCGTCCCGGTGACCCGGCCGCTGCGGCTGATGGCAACAAGGGTGAGGTCATCTTTGCCTCGCCGTCCTTCCTGGGCGGCAAGAACTGGATGCCAATGTCGTTCTCGCAGAACACCGGCAATTTCTATGTGCCTTCGAACGAATGGGGCATGGATATCTGGAACGAGCCGATCACCTACAAGAAAGGTGCCGCCTATCTGGGCGCGGGCTTTACCATCAAGCCGAACTACGAAGATCACATCGGCTCGCTCAAGGCCATCGACCCCGATACCGGCGAGTGGAAGTGGGAATATAAGAACGATGCCCCGCTGTGGTCGGGCGTGATGACCACGGCTGGTGGCCTGGTATTCTTCGGTACCCCCGAGGGCGAGTTTATCGCGCTGGATGACGAAACCGGTGAGAAACTGTGGTCGTTCCAGACTGGCTCCGGCATCGTCGGTCAGCCTGTGACCTGGGAACAGGACGGCGAGCAATATGTCTCGATCATCTCCGGCTGGGGCGGTGCGGTTCCGCTGTGGGGCGGTGAAGTGGCCAAGAAGGTCAACTATCTGAACCAGGGCGGTACCTTGTGGACATTCCGCCTGCCTAAAGAGCTGGCCTCGGCGAACTGAGGCGGGTTCTGACCCCAAAGATCGCGCGCTCGATATCCGGGCGCGCGTTTTCTTTGGTCTACGACCTTCCGCCAGTAGGCGTATGCTGACGGTGTTGCTAGACTCAGAGCAAAGAGAGTTTCATTGCAAAGGCGACCTTGATGCTTGCAGAACCCGCCAGACAGACTGACTTTGAGAATGTTCTGATTGTCGACGATCACCCGCTGTTCTGCGACGCCTTGTCGATGACCCTGCGCAGTGTGGCCGAGATCGGCGAAATTCACACCGCAGACCGTTTGGAAAACGCAATGGAGCTGGTGGCTAAAGGGCTGAAACCGGATGCGGTGATGCTGGACCTGAACCTGCCGGATGTGGATGGCCTGGATGGTCTCGTGCGTTTGAAATCCGCGGCGGATGCGCCGGTGATTGTTGTGTCCTCGCTGACCGACAACCGTGTGATCAGCCAGGTGATCAAGGCAGGTGCATCGGGGTATGTGCCCAAGCATAGCCAGCGCGATGTGTTCCGCACCGCGTTCGAGACGGTGCATGCGGGGGGGATCTTTGTCCCCGATGGCTGCGTTCTGATCGAAGATGAGGAAGAGGATGAACATAGCGATGCGGTCAACCGGCTTGCCGCGTTGACCAATCAACAGGGCCGCATCCTTCAACTGATCTGCGAGGGTAAGTTGAACAAGCAGATCGCCTATGACCTGTCGATTGCCGAAACCACGGTTAAGGCGCATGTCACTGCAATCATGCGGAAACTTGGCGTTCAAAGCCGCACTCAGGCGGTTCTGATTGCCAAGAAAGCATCCTTTGCCAGCGTATTGCAAGAATAGGGTCAGATACTCTAACCTCTCAGCAATCGTCGGGCTTTAGGGAGGAGTCGCGATGAACCAAGCATTCGGATGGGCCAGCGCCCAGTCCGTCAGGCCAGGCATCGTAAAGACGGCATTTGCGGAATGCAGCGCCGACAACACAGTCAGGGAACTGTCCAAGTCGTTGGGGGATGACCCCATGGCGCTTGTCATTCTGTTTGTCAGCCCCAATGCCGATCCTAAGGCGGTGATCGCCGAGGCTGAACAGGAATTTGCGCCCACGATGGTGGTCGGATGCACCACCGCCGGAGAGCTTGCCGAAGGTGGCTATAACGAGGATCAAATCGTCGCGCTTGCCTTGCCGCGCTCACATTTTGAAACGCGCACCATTCTGGTACCGGATCTGGATGTTTTTAGCGCGCAAGACATCATTGCCGAAATGATCCACAACCGAACGGCAATGACGCGCAGCTTTCCCGCTTGGGAAAACGAATTCACATTCCTGATGATCGACGGGCTGTCCACGAAAGAAGACGAACTGACATCCGAGTTGGCGATGGGGTTGGGGCCGGTGCCTTTGTTCGGTGGGTCAGCCGGCGACGGGACCGAGTTCGGCCACACCTATGTTCTGCATGGATCACAGGCGTTGGAGAACGCGGCCATTTTGGTGCAAGTACGAACCTCTTGCCCGATCAAGGTGTTCAAGACCGATCACCTTGTTCCGGCCGCGCATCGCATGGTCGTGACCAAAGCCGACCCGGTCAACCGCATCGTTCAGGAAATCAACGCGGAACCCGCAGCGCGGGAATATGCGCGCATCCTTGGCAAAGACCCCGAACAGCTGACCCCCTTTACCTTCGCGGCCCATCCGGTCGTCGTCCAGATCGGAGGTCAGCACCATGTGCGGGCCATTCAGCAGGTCGCGGGCAATGGCGATCTGGTGTTCTTTTCAGCCATTGATGAGGGGCTGGTTCTGACCCTGGCCGAACCGCGAGACATGGCGGTGCATCTGCGGGAAGAGATCGCAGCGCTGAACGAGAAGCAAAAACCCGATACGATCCTGGCCTGCGACTGTATCCTGCGGCGGCTCGAGGCGCAGGAGAAACAGAAGACGCACGAAATCTCGCGCATTCTGTCGGACAATCATGTGGTCGGGTTCTCGACCTATGGTGAGCAGTTCAACTCGATCCACGTCAATCAGACGATGACCGGGGTGGCGATCTATCCGCCCAAGGACGACTAGCGGATGATCGAGCATCTGACCGACCCGCTGGATCCGATCGAGCGCCAGAATGAAAAACTGCTGAGGATCGTCGAGGCGCTGATGCGCCGGGTCGAGGAATCCACCGATGCCTCGGGCGCTGCTTATGCGCAATTTCAGCGCGCCGCGGTCTTGGAACAAGAGATCCGCACCCGCACGGATGATCTGGAGCGCGCTCTGGACCTTCTGAACGCATCCAACGCGCAATTGGCCAAGGCCAATGAGGAAACCGAGGCTGCTCGGGCCAATTTGGCGAATGCGATTGAGGCGGTGCAGGATGGTTTTGCCTTGTTTGGGCGCGATGAAAAACTGGTTCTGTGTAACAGTCGCTTCGGGTTGCATATGCCCGATATCCAGGGCCGGCTGAGGCCAGGCCTGCGTTTTATCGAATACGTCGAGCTTGTCAGCCGGTCTAGCTCTCTGCTGCTGCCGGAGGGGGTTGCGCCTGCGGACTGGGCCGAGCTTCGGCTGACGCGTCATGCGGACGACCATGTGGTGTTCAATGTGGGATTGAGCGGAAATCGCTGGATGCAGGTCTCTGAACATCGCACGAAGGATGCGGGCACGGTTATCTTGCAGACGGATGTGACCGATATCATGCGGGTCGAGCGGCTGGAACGCGACCGCATTCTGGATGACAAATCGCGCCTGATCCGCGCCACGCTGGAACACATCGACCAGGGTGTCTGCATTTTTGACAACAAGCACCGTTTGATCGGCTGGAACAACCGGGCCAGCGAACTGCTGGCGATCCCGGTCGGGCAATTCCAGATGGGCACGCAGTTTGAAACGCTCTATGACCGGCTCGGTTCGAATATGAGTTTCCAACCGGGGATGAGCTGGGGTGATTTGTCCGACTGGACTAAGCGGCACACCTCCCGGCGTCCCTTGCGGTTTCTGCTGCATCGGGGGCGTTCGAAAATCCTGTCTGTCTTTGCGCAGGAAATGCCCGACAAGGGCTATGTGATTTCATTTACCGATGTGACGGCAGAACGAAAATCGGCGCAGGCGCTTCAGGACGCTAAGGAATTGCTGGAAAAGCGGGTTGAAGCGCGCACCGTTGAATTGGCCGACGCGCTGGGCGAGGCGGAACGGGCCAATGCGTCGAAGTCCCGCTTTGTTGCCGCTGCAAGTCATGATCTGTTGCAACCTTTGTCAGCCGCCAAGCTTTATGTGGCTTCGCTGAAAAACGGGTTGGATCAGTCGGAAACGCACGATGTGGCCACAAAGGCGGAAAGTGCGCTCAACAGCGTGGAACATATCCTTGAAGCACTACTGGATATTTCGAAGCTGGATTCCGGTAGCGCGACGGTCCACCTCTCGACCGTGTCGGTTGGTGATATGTTCAAGCAGATGGAGGACGCTTTCCGCCCGGTTGCGCAGGCCAAAGGGTTGGAATTGCGCGTGGTGCCGACCAGCGCGCTTGTGGCCAGTGATGCTAGCTACTTGCGGCGCATCCTTCAGAACCTGCTGTCCAACGCAATCCGTTATACCGACGCCGGCAAGGTTCTGGTCGGGGTGAAGCGGCGCAAAACCCGCGTTTCGATCGAGGTGCTGGATACCGGAATAGGCATCGCCGCCGATCAGCGCGACATGGTTTTTCAGGAATTCAAGCGGGTGCAATCCGACGCAAGCGCCGCCGAAGGTATGGGTCTTGGTCTCGCCATCGTCGAGCGCGCCTGCGGGTTGCTCAACCACCCGATTCATCTGCGCTCCGAGTTGGGAAAAGGCACGGTGTTTTCCGTCGAAATCCCTGTGGTGCAGGACCAAGGGCAGTTCAGTGAAGGCCGTCCCGCTGCTGCCGACAGGAAAACGGGTCAACTGGCGGATATGATCGTTTTGCTGATTGAAAATGACGCAAATCTCAGAAATGCACTGATGCTAACGCTCGAGTCCTGGGGCGTTCATGTGCTGGAATGTAGCAGTGAGGATCAGGCCGTGGACCTGCTGCGCGAGATCGGTATCACACCCGATGCGATCGTCGCGGACTACCAGCTGGATAGCGGAAAAACCGGGACTGAGGCGGTGCGTCGGATCAGCGCGGAATTCAGCGATGTGCCCGCCTGCATCATCTCGGCCAACCGGTCGCCTGAAACGGCGGAAGAATGCAAGGCGAACGGGTTGGAGTTAATACACAAACCCATCGACGCCAAAGAGCTTAGATACCAGTTGGTCAGCTTGATTTCGCTTTGATCCCTGCACGGGTCTGCTCGCGGACCGTGATAGCTGAATCTTGACGTTGATGGTGCTGAAGATCGACCCGCGCTGAATGAAGGACAGTTGGGTCGCCGAATGCGGTGCCGGTTCGATCATGGGGAGTGATGCATTGCGTGGTGTGAATTGGTGTTTGCCGAAATGGAGTATTCTGGCGCGATTCTCTTTTGGTAATTTTTGGTGAATAAAATCGCATTTAAGTTAAGAACCATTGAGTGTTTTTGAGTATCTCACTAGGGTGCGCGCCATGACCCAGACAACGAAAACAATCGGTACGACCTGCTATCGCCATCTTGGCAATGAAGGGCTGGAAACCGCCAAGTTCGATGATGAAACTTTCCTGCGGGTGTCGTCCGAGGCTATCAGCAATTTGACCTCAACCGCCTTTGCGGATGTCTCGCATCTGTTGCGCCCCAGCCATCTTGCCCAGCTACGCGAGATTCTCGATGACACGGATGCTTCGGCCAACGATCACTACGTGGCGCTGGAACTGCTAAAGAACGCGGTGATCTCTGCCGAGCGAGAATTCCCGAGCTGTCAGGACACCGGAACGGCCGTTATTCACGGTAAGAAAGGCCAGAACGTTCTGGTCCAGGGCGATCTGCATGCGGCGGTCGAGCAGGGGGTCAAGGACACCTGGGAAACGCGTAACCTGCGTTTTTCGCAAATGGCCCCGCTCAGCATGTACCGCGAACATAACACCGGTACCAACCTGCCCGCGCAGATCGACATCGAGGCCCTCAGCGGGGATGCTCTGGAGTTCCTGTTCATGGCCAAAGGAGGTGGCTCGGCCAACAAGACGTTTCTGTATCAGGAAACAAGGCGACTGCTGGAACCCGAGCGGATACTGGCATTCTTCGACGAAAAGATACGGACTTTGGGTACGACGGCTTGCCCGCCATACCATCTGGCGATTGTCATTGGGGGGCTTTCGGCTGAACACTGTCTGAAAACGGTCAAGAAGGCCTCGGCCAAGGAATTGGATGATCTACCCACGACCGGTAGCCCCGATGGGCGCGCCTTTCGCGATCAGGAGCTTGAGGCGCAGATATTGGAGCTGACCCGCAACACGTCGCTGGGTGCCCAGTTTGGCGGAAAATATTTCTGCCATGACGTGCGCGTCATTCGCCTGCCGCGCCACGGAGGAAGCCTGCCGGTTGGTATGGGTGTCAGCTGTTCGGCGGATCGCCAGATCAAGGGGCGAATCGACCGGGATGGGATCTGGGTCGAGCAGTTGGAACATGATCCGGCTCGGTTCCTGCCCGCGCAGGATGTCGCGGCGCAATCCGCAACGCGGATCAACCTAGACCAGCCGATGGATGATATCTGTGCCGAATTGTCCAAGCTGTCCGTCTCCAGCCCAGTTTTGCTGTCCGGCACCATGATTGTCGCGCGCGATCTGGTGCATGCTGAACTGGCCCGGATGATCCGAGAGGGTCAAGAACTGCCGGACTACATCCACAATCACCCGGTCTACTACGCGGGCCCGGCCAAGACGCCCGAAGGTTATGCCTCAGGCTCGTTCGGGCCAACCACAGCCGCGCGGATGGACCCTTATGTGCCGGAACTGCAAGCGCTGGGCGCGTCCCGTGTGATGATCGCCAAGGGCAACCGCGCGCCCTCGGTCGTGCAAAGCTGCAAGGAGCATGGCGGGTTCTTTCTGGGCTCGGTCGGCGGGGCGGCCGCGGTTCTGGGTAAGGACGTCATCAAGAACATCGAAACGCTGGATTTCCCCAACTTCGGGATGGAGGCCGTCTTTCGCATAAAAGTCGTGGATTTCCCGGCATTTGTGATTATTGACGACAAAGGAGGAGACTTCTTTACCCGCAAACCCGCCTTCTAGCGCACAGGAGCCGCGATGCCGCCGACTTCGGACAAGATTACCCTACGCCAGTTGCAGATATTTCTGGTGGCAATCGAAACGCGCAGCTTTGTGCGCGCGGCAGAGCGCCTTTCGCTGACACCGCCTGCGGTGTCGATGCAGATGAGCCGGTTGAGCGAGGAATTCGGCGCGCCGCTGTTCGAGAAATCCGGCCGTTCGGTGATCCCGACCGAGGTTGCCACTGCTTTGGTGCCCTACGCTGAGCGCATGACCGAAACGCTGGCCGAGGCGGTAGATGTTGTGCAGATCATGCAGGGCAAATTGGACCACCGGGTTCGGGTGGCGATGGTGACCACTGCGCGCAATTTCGGCCCGCATCTGCTGGCGCAGTTTCAGCAGGAACACCCGGAATGCGATCTGCAGTTCAAAATCGCCAACCGGCGCAGCGTGATTGAGATGCTGGATACCGATCAGATCGACCTTGCGCTCATGGGTCGCCCTCCGCGCCGGATAGAGACAACGGCACATCAATTCGCCAAACACCCCTATGTGTTGATCGGCCATCCGGATCATCCACTGGTGCGCTCCAGCCGCATCCGACGCTCGGATTTACCGCACCATCAGTTCATCGTCCGCGAACGAGGGTCGGGCACGCGCATGGTGCATGAGTTCTTTTTCTCGGACTCTGGCCTGCCGCAGCCGAAGGCGCAGGAAATGGACAGTAATGCCAATATCAAACAGGCGGTCATGGCGAATATGGGGCTGGCCTTTATATCGGCCCACACGATTGCGCTGGAGGCGATGGCCGGAAAGCTGAAAATCCTGAATGTCGAAGGGATGCCAGAATATCGCGACTGGTTCGTTTTGCATATGCGCAACAAACCGCTGCGTCCGGCGGCGCGGTCCTTTCGGGATTTCGTCGATCAGAAAGGCCCGGCCTTCATGGATGATTTCTTCAAAGACGCCGGGATTGCAACATAGAGTGCGCCCGCGCCACGATGGGCGGATCGATCATTTTGCCACCCAGCATGACGGCACCCAGCCCCTGCTGAGTGGCCCGATCAAAGGCTTCGACCACGCGGGTTGCTTGTTCGATCTCGGAGGCGCTAGGGGTGAAGACCGCGTTGACGATTTCGACCTGTCGCGGATGGATACACAGGACAGCGTCAAAACCAATCGCACGCCCAAGGTCGACACAAGCTCGGAAACTGTCCATGTCGTGGATCTCGGCAATGCTGCCCGGTAGGCCAATGGCCTGTAGGCAACCCGCCTTGGCCGCATGGATCAAGGACTGCGCCGGGCCCTTCAGCGCCTCGACCGAGGGCGCATGGCCGCAATCGGTCGAGAAGTCCTCAGTCCCGAATGCAAGCGCGGTCAGCCGAGGGGTTGCTTTTGCGATGCTCGCGGCGTTCATCAGCCCTTGGGCTGTTTCGATCAAGGCAATCAGTTTGATCTGACCCTCGGGAAATCTGGCCTGTCGCTCCAGCATCAACAGATAGTCCGCCACCAGATGCAGATGGTCGGCCCCGATGACCTTGGGCAGCATGATCGCGTCGACGCCGGGCAGGATGGCTGCCTCAAGATCGCGGACGCATTCGCCCAGATCGGCATTTACCCGTATCACAACGGGTACCGCGCGGGCGGTCAGCACAGAGACTGCCTCTGCCAGCCCGTCTCGCGCGGCTTGCTTTTGGTCGCGCGGTACGCTGTCCTCTAGGTCCAGCAGGATCGCATCCGCGCCCCGTTCATGCGCGCGGGCAATCAGCTCCGGTCGATGTGCCGGAGTGAACAGGTAGGACCGGATCATGCGGCGGCAGTCTCGGCGAATTCGGACCGAATGGTATCGGTATGTTCACCAAGCGCGGGCACACGGCCAAAGCGCGGTGTTTCCGGATCAAAGCTGTGGCGCACAGGGGCGGCGACCAGATGCGCCTCGTCCCCGTTTTCCAGCGTGACCTGCGTGCGGCGCAGCTGCGGGTGTTCGGCAAAGGTGCTGACCGAGTTCACGGCCCCATAGGCGATGGCTGCTGCAAACAGCTTGCCTTCCAACTCGGCGCGGCTGTGGCGGGCAAAGAACCCGGCCACGATGGCATCCAGTTCGGTGCGGTTGCCGACCCTTTGGGCGGCGTCACAGAACCGGGGATCGGTCGCCAGGTCGGGCTGCCCGATGACATCGGCGCAGAGGCGTTTCCACTCGCGTTCGTTCTGGATCGAGATCGCTAGAACCTCATCATCCTCGGTTGTAAACCCACCATAAGGCGCGATGGACGGGTGATGAAGGCCAACCGGCTTAGGGGCCTTACCCGCATAAACCGTATGCATCAAAGGCACAGTCATCCAATCGGCCGCAGTGTCGAACAGGGACAGCCTCACCGCGCTGCCCTTACCGCTGATGCCGCGCGCGATCAGAGCCTTCTGGATGCCGATGATCGCGTTCATGCTGGCGCCAATATCGCAGACCGATACGCCAATCCGACCGGGATGACCGGGCGCGCCGTTGACCGAGACCAGCCCGCTTTCGCATTGCACCAGAAAGTCATAGGCTTTCATGTCGCTGTACCGCCCATCCTCGCCATATCCGCTGATATCGCAGGTGATCAGGCGCGGGTTGCGTTTGCGCAGGACATCCTCACCAAACCCGGCGCGGGCAATGGCGCCGGGGGCGAGGTTCTGGATGAACACATCCGCCTCGTCCAGAATTCGGTGCAGCAGGGCGGCATCCTCGGGGTTCTTGATGTCCAGACACAGGCTTTCCTTACCGTGATTGGCCCAGACGAAATAGGACGCCGAGCCTTTGACCGCGCCGTCATACTTTCGGGCGAAGTCGCCGGTGTCACGCTCGATCTTGATGACGCGCGCACCGCCTTGGGCAAAGTGGCACGACGCAAGGGGGGCAGCGACGGCCTGTTCCAGAGATACGACCAGCAGGCCTTGGTAGGGTTTGAGTTGGGTATCGGTCATGCGGCAGCTCGTGTGTTCAAAAGCGCAAGGGTGCGGTGCATTTCGTTGGCGACGATAGTCATGCCCTCGTCAAAGCCCATGCCGGGTTTGACCAGCACGCGGTCGGGTCTGGTGGCCATAGCGGCGTGCAGACAGGCGCGGGCCGAGATGTCGGTCTCGTTACAGGTGCCGCCCTGATACGCCGCGACACCATTGGCTTTGCAGTAGAGCACCGCGTCGACCGTATTGTGCAGCGATCCCAGATCAGGGGTCTTGATCTGAACCATGTCACAGCAATCGGCATCGACGAAATCGACAACGTCCTGATAAGTGTTGCACCATTCGTCAGCCACGATTTTCACGTTGCTGCAAAGCGCCTGCAGAGACGCCCGGATGTCGCGCAGCAGGGTGATCTGCCCATCTTTTGAACCCGCATCGGCAGGCCCTTCGATATACAGATCAAAAGGGGCGGCGCGCTGTTCCAGCGTTGCCAGATAGTTGGCAATCTTCACCGCGTCATTGTCAAAGATCATGCCCACCGTGCCGTAGACATCGATATGCAGCACCGGATGATAGTTCTCATCCGTGCGCAGGTCCTGAATGCGGCGCGACAGCCATGTGACATATTCGGCCAGTTTCCCGCCCGTCTGGCCCAGTTTCTGAGGGATGTTGTTGATCAGGCCATGGGGCAGGGCGTCGACCTGTTTCAACACCATCTTGTCCACGGCCTCATAGCGGTTGTCGCCGCTCTGCCCGAACAGGCGCAGAGGTGCCGCGATGGCCTCAAGCCCCCATTCGTCGCAGATCACCTCGAATTTCATCTTGCCTTTGGCAATTGAGGCCGCAGACAGCAAAGCCTGCGACAGGCCATAGCGCACGGCGGTGTGCAGAGGTTGGCCATCCACGACCAGCGTATCGAAGAATTCCGCGCTTTCGCGGAAGCTATGCACATCATGCCCGATCAACTGCGGCGTCAGATGTTCCTGCAGGAATGGGATGACGAAGGAGGCCAGAAACAGCGGATCACGCCCGGCGGCTCCAGAATATTGCACGGCGGCGCAATCGCCCTCGGCGATTCGGCCGTTTTCCAGTTCAAGCAGGATCGAGACACTTTCCCCAAATTGTCGGACGCGGGCGAAGCCGTCAGTCTGGGCCTGCCCGCAATAGACAAACCCGTCCTGCTTGGCCCCCTGTTTGATCGCTGCCTGATCGTCGAAATAGTACGAGGCCAGCCCCGGCGCGAAAACAACGTTCTTGATCTTCATGACACTCTCTTTGCGTTAAGCGGCAACCGAAGGCCGACCGATGAGTTTGCTGGCCGAGATGGCGCGCACGTCGTCGACCACCATGTCAAAGGACACCCCGCGCCCCTCGGACCGGGCGCGTTCCGCGATGCGGTCCCGGTGAAATGCCATGACGTCCTTGGGCAGCGGCACATTTCCGGTCTCAAAGATCCGCAGCGCGCCGTGGTTGTCTCGTACCGGTGTCAGCTTGCCCGCGTTCCCGATGGCGGGGGCGAAGGGGATATCCATGACGCCGGATTCAAAGGCCAGAACGGCACCGCGCGCGATGTCGCCTTTGCCCAGTTTCATGACGGCGCGCATGACGGCGTGAACCTCGGCCTCGATTACCTCGACCTCGGTCAGGATTTCGTTGCCGTCATTGCGGTTCTGATCCGCGATCATGTTGACCATCTGACGGGTCGCCTTGAGCCCGGCCTGGTTCGCCTCAAGCGAGGGGATGCCGCTGGCCTCATGCGGGGTCTTCACGATGATCTTGGTGGCCCGCGCCTGTTTCGCGGCCAGCGCACCCAGACAGATCACGGCCGTTGCCTTGGCCTCATCCTCGGGGAAGCCGCCCATCCACTGATGGAACACAGTGGTCAGTTGGTAATCGTCATAGCCCGCGTTCTGGAAATAGTGATGCCCCAGCCGCCGAAGCGAGCGCAGCGCGGCGACGTCCTGCACCAGATTGCCCGCCTGACCGTAGCCCAGCGTGATACAGCGCACGCCTTGTTCTAGTGCCAGAAGGCCTTCGATGATCGCAACCACATGCGACACGAATGGCGGCACCAGCGTCCCGGTCAAGGGGCCGAAGGGTTCTCGGTTTATACGGATGCCATGTTCTTCGAACCGGCCCACCAGACGGTCGCAATATTGCCAATGGCGGATCGACTGTTCCAGCGGAATGTTCTTTGCGTATGGGATGTTATAGGAAATCCCGCCGCCCTCGTAAGACGAAAAACCTGAACTGAGTGTCACTTCAGCCAGCAGGCGTGCATCCGGTGTGCCGTGCCGGACCTGAATGGGTTTTGAGACGGCCTCGACCAACCGCGTGCAGCCTTCCACACCATGGTTGACCGCCGGGAACCCGTTAAGCAGCGAGGTGCCCGCCGCGCGGGACCGGTCGATGCCTTCTTGCGCCTCATCATATCGGTTGTGACGGGTATAGGCGTCGATGGTGGTGGGCAGCACATCGCAATAGGGGGCCAACCCCTCCATCAGCGCGGTGTGTTCGCGCAACAGCGCAACGCCCGCACGGGGTTGCAGCAGCGTCTTGCCGGTTTCATCCGCATCCGCCAAGGCCGCCGAGAACCGCTTTTCCGAGGGCAGCGCATGCTGACGAGCAAGGCCTGCGTCAAAATCCACCTCGGCACCGGTGTGCCAGGATTGCAGAACGCCCTCACGCTCGGCGTCAAAAACGGAGTCAGGCAGCTTGGAATTCGTGATTTCTGGCGTGCCGGTCATGTCACCATCTGCCTTTGCTAGATTGCGGCCCAATCGGCGAACCCAGATGCGAAAGCGCCCGAGTTGTGGCCGATATTGGGAAGGCGGTTCATGTCGATGTCGTCTTTCAGCAGCGCCACGACCTCGTCGATATTGGCCGAGGCCGGGAAGACGCGGTCATAGCCCATCTCTTTGAAACGGGTGACGACGGTCGCGAAATCCTGTTTGCCGATCACGAGGTTCCCACCGACATAGAGCAAGATGTTCCCGATCCCTGCAGCCTCGCACCGGTCGCGCAGGCCCTGGCAGTCGATCTCACCGTGCCCGTAGATGGATGAGACAAGGATCGCATCAGCTTTTTGAGCAACGGCTGCGGCGGCGAATTCGCTCTGGCTGACCATGACGCCGAGGTTAACGACCTCGATCCCGGCTCGGGTCAGCAGGCTGTCGAGGATCTTGTTGCCTACGGCGTGGCAATCTGCGCCGATCACTCCCAAAACAACTTTATGCGTGGTGCTGGCGTCGAACATCTCTCGCTCCTCCTGTATCGCGCTTTGGGGTGTCGTAGCCGTGATTCTCAAAACGGTAAAGAACAATGATGAACAACAAAAAAAAGATAAGAAAAAGTTACCTAATGTGCATCAGGCCGCTGTTAGAGCTTGAAACGTCAAAACGGCGACACTCTGATGGCATCTGTCGCATCTGAGATAGCTTCTGTCCGAAATCGACACTGAAAACGTGGGCGACCTGGGTGCATAAAGTAAGCTGCAACGAATAGGAGCCTACATGCGATTCTCGGCGCTGCGACTTTTCAAAGAGGCCGTAACCGGCCACAAAGGCTGGGGTCCGCAATGGCGCGACCCAGAGCCTGCGGATTCTTATGACTATGTAATCGTGGGTGGCGGCGGCCACGGCTTGGCCACGGCCTACTATCTGGCCAAGGAATTTGGTGCCGCGCGTATCGCGGTATTGGAAAAGGGCTGGATCGGTGGCGGAAACGTTGGGCGGAACACGACGATCATCCGCTCGAACTATCTGCTGGACGGGAATGAGCCGTTCTACGAGTTTTCGCTGAAGCTTTGGGAAAACCTCGAACAGGACTTCAACTATAACGCCATGGTCAGCCAGCGCGGTATTTTGAACCTGGTCCACACAGATGCACAACGGGATGCGGCGCGGCGGCGGGGCAATGCGATGATCCTGAACGGATCAGATGCCGAGTTACTGGATACCGCAGGCGTCCGTGCAATGTACCCGTTCCTGAATTTCGATGACGCCCGGTTCCCGATCAAAGGTGGCCTGCTACACCGTCGCGGCGGCACGGTGCGCCACGACGCAGTAGCGTGGGGATATGCGCGCGGTGCGGACATGCGCGGCGTGGATATCATTCAGAACTGCGAGGTGACGGGTTTCCGCATTGAAAATGGCAAGGTTCTGGGGGTCGATACCACCCGCGGATTCATTGGGGCCAAAAAGGTTGGCGTCTCTGTCGCGGGCAGTTCCAGCCGCGTGATGGAGAAGGCAGGGATGCGCCTGCCGATCGAGAGCCACGTGTTGCAGGCTTTCGTCTCCGAGGGTCTGAAGCCTTTCATCGACGGCGTTATCACCTATGGGGCGGGGCACTTCTATTGCAGCCAGTCCGACAAGGGCGGTCTGGTCTTCGGTGGTGACATCGACATGTACAACACCTACGCCCAACGGGGGAACTTGCCCGTGGTCGAGGATGTGATCGAAAGCGGTATGGCGCTGATCCCGGCACTTGGGCGTGCGCGTCTCCTACGCAGTTGGGGCGGGATCATGGATATGTCGATGGACGGCTCTCCGTTTATCGACAAGACGCATATCGACGGGCTCTATTTCAATGGCGGATGGTGTTACGGCGGGTTCAAGGCCACGCCCGCCTCTGGTTATTGCTTTGCGCATCTTCTGAAAACCGACCGTCCGCATGAAACCGCCACGGCCTACCGGCTGGACCGGTTCATGACCGGTCACATGATCGACGAAAAAGGGCAGGGCGCCCAACCAAACCTGCACTGAGAGGGCGTATCAGATGATTATCAATCACCCCTTGCTTGGCCCGCGCGACGCGCAGGAGTTCACCTATCTGGGCGATGCTTCGCTGATCAATCGTCCTGACTGGCAGTCCGAGGACGCGGTGCAGGTGTTTCACGATTACCTCTACCTCCGTGACAACCCGGCGGGCGAGCATCGCGAGCTTTGGTATCACGAACAGGGCGACCGGTCGTGGCTGGTGGTCACGCGCAACACGCTGACCCATGAAATCCTGAAGGTCGAACTGGCCCGTGACGTGGCCAAAGCGGCAGGGAAGGCTGCACAATGACACAGAGCAATCGACTGAATGGCGGGCTGACAAACCGGGACGCCAGCCTCAGCTTCACCTTCGACGGCAAATCTTATCAGGGCTATGAGGGCGACACGCTGGCTTCAGCCTTGCTGGCCAATGGCGTGCGCCTGATGGGCCGGTCGTTCAAATACCACCGCCCGCGCGGTCCGCTGACCGCGGGCAGCGAAGAGCCGAACGCTTTGGTCGAGCTGCGCTCGGGCGGGCGGCAGGAGCCGAACACCCGCGCCACTGTGGCAGAGCTGTATGAGGGGCTAAGCGCCAATTCCCAGAACCGCTGGCCGTCGCTGGAACGCGACTTCATGGCGATCAATGACCGGTTCTCGAATTTCCTGACCGCTGGTTTTTACTACAAGACCTTCATGTGGCCCAAGGCGTTCTGGGAAAAGCTCTATGAGCCGATCATCCGCAAGGCCGCCGGTCTGGGTAGCCTGACGGGTGAGGATGATCCCGATCTCTATGACAAGGGCTTCCTGCATTGCGATCTGCTGATCATCGGCGCGGGTCCGACCGGACTGGCGGCGGCGCTGACCGCAGGACGTGCGGGCGCTCAGGTCATTCTGGCGGATGAAGATTTCCGCATGGGCGGGCGTCTCATTGCTGAAACGGGCGCTTTGGTCGATATCTCCGGCGCGGACTGGGTCGATCAGGCTCTGGCCGAGCTGGCATCGATGAACAATGTGCGGGTGATGTCACGTACAACCGTGTTCGGGGCCTACGACCACGGTATTTACGGTGCGGTCGAACGCAACGCGGATCACCTGATCGCGCCCGAAGCAGACAAACCCCGCCAGACCCTGTGGCGGATCTACTCCAAGCGCGCTTTGATCGCGACCGGGGCCATCGAACGTCCCATCGCTTTTGAGAACAACGACCGGCCCGGCATCCTGCTGGCCGGAGCGGTGCGGTCCTACGCCAACCGCTGGGCCGCGACGCCTGCGCAATCGGTTGTGGTTTTTGCCAACAATGACGACGCGCACCAGACGGCACGCGATCTGATGGCGCAGGGTATTAAGGTCCCGGCCATTGTGGACACGCGCCCGGATGCTGCGGATGTCGAGGGCACCGAAGTTCTGAAAGGGGCCGAGATCATCAACACCTCGGGACGCTTGGGTTTGACCTCGGTCCAGGTGCGCACTGAGAAAGGATATACAACGGATATCTACTGCGAGGCGTTGGCGATGTCCGGCGGCTGGAACCCGAACCTGGGCCTGACCTGCCATCAGCGCGGTCGCCCGGTCTGGAACGCGGACATCCACGCCTTTGTTCCGGGTGAGGGCCTACCCGTTGGTCAGATCGTGGCAGGCGCGGCCAAGGGTGAGATGAGCACCGAAGCGGCGCTGCAAGGCGGTGCGGCGGCAGCAGTATCCGCTCTGAGCGATCTCGGCATCACGGCATCTCCCGCCGATCTGCCCGCAGCAGCCGATGCGCCGGTTTCGATCAGCCCCTTCTGGCACGTCAAAGGCGCAAAACGCGCATGGCTGGATTATCAGAACGACGTGACCGTCAAAGACGTTAAGCTGGCGCACCAAGAGAACTTCACCTCGGTTGAGCATCTCAAGCGCTATACCACGCTGGGCATGGCAACCGATCAGGGCAAGACCTCGAACGTGGGTGCCTTGGCGGTGATGGCGGAACTAACGGGCAAGTCCATTCAGGACACTGGCACAACCATCTTCCGCCCGCCTTATACGCCGGTGGCGATGGGGGCCTTCGGTGGCCGTGCGGTGGGTAAGGATTTCCACCCGACCCGTCTGACGCCCAGCCACAAATGGGCCGAGGAGCAGGGCGCGGTGTTTGTCGAAGTTGGCAACTGGTTGCGTGCCCAATGGTTCCCGCGCAAGGGCGAAACCCATTGGCGCCAATCGGTGGATCGCGAGGTGCTGCAGACCCGAAACTCGGTTGGGGTTTGCGATGTGACGACGCTGGGCAAGATCGACGTGCAGGGCGCGGATGCTGCGGCGTTCCTGAACATGGTCTACTCTAACGCCTTCGCCAAACTGCCCGTGGGCAAGGTGCGCTATGGCCTGATGCTGCGCGAGGATGGCATCGCCTATGACGACGGCACCGCCGCGCGCTTCGCCGAGGACCATTTCGTCGTGACCACCACCACCGCCAACGCGGTTCTGGTCTATCGCAACATAGAATTCGTCCGCCAATGCCTGTGCCCGGATATGGACGTGCAGCTGATCTCAACCACCGAGGCCTGGGCGCAATATGCCGTGGCCGGTCCCAACAGCCGTAAACTGCTGCAAAAGATCGTGGACCCCGAGTTTGACATCTCGAATGAGGCGTTCCCCTTCATGGGTTGTGGCGAGATTACCGTCTGCGGTGGCCTGCGGGCACGGCTGTTCCGGATCTCGTTCTCGGGCGAGCTGGCCTATGAAATCGCGGTACCCACGCGCTATGGCGACGGGCTGATGCGCGCGCTGACGGAGGCGGGCGAAGAGTTCGACGTTGTGCCCTACGGCACTGAGGCTTTGGGCGTCATGCGGATCGAAAAGGGTCATGCGACCGGCAACGAGCTGAACGGTACAACCACGGCACTGAACCTTGGCATGGCACGCATGGTCAGCGCCAAGAAGGACTGCATCGGCAATGTTCTAAGCCGTCGGGAGGGGTTGAACACCCCGGACGCGCTGGCGCTGGTGGGGCTGAAACCAGTGGACGCGAACGAGACCGTTACGGCGGGCGGGCACCTGATGAACGCGACCGGCCCGGTCGATGCGGCCCATGATCAGGGCTATGTCACCTCGGCTGCTTATTCGCCAATTCTGGAAAGCTCAATCGGGCTCGGATTTGTCAAAGGTGGCTCTGACCGGATGGGCGAAAAACTGCGTCTGGTGAACCCTCTGGAAGGCCAGGAAGTCATGGTCGAAATTGTCAGCGCTCATTTCGTGGACCCGGAAGGGGAGAAGCTTCGTGCATAAACTGAAACCCATCACGCCGCTGGGCGGCGACACGCCACGTGTCGATACGGTCGGTTCGATCACGATTACAGAGGTCGTGGATCAGGCGCTGGCGTCGGTCGCGGCCCGCAACGATCAGGCCGGCGCCGTGCAAAAGGCGCTGGCCGACAAGATCGGTCTGAGCTTGCCCGAGGTTGGTCAATCCGCCCAGGCCGCACCCTATGCTGCGCTCTGGATGGGGCCGGAGCAATGGATGGTCATGGCCCCGCATGGCAGTCACGAATTGCTGGCCGCCGAGTTGAAGCAGATCGTCGGTGACACCGCATCGGTCTCCGAGCAGACGGATGGCTGGTGCCGGTTCGACGTGCAGGGCGCGAGGCTGTGCGATCTGTTCGAACGGCTCAGCAACGCGCCGGTCCGCACAATGGGGTCGGGCACGGCGATCCGTACCACGGCGGAACATCTGGGTGTCTTCCTTTGGCGTCTGGCCGAGGATCACATGGCCGTTCTTGGTCCGCGCTCTTCGGCGGCGTCGCTGCATCACGGCCTGTTGGCCGCCGCGAAATCCATCGCTTGAGTCTAGGGTCCTGACCCTTAACCCGAGGGCAGCACATCGTCGCTGCCCACCCGCATCGAGTTCTTGGCACGCCGGTCGCTGATCGGCGTGACGCCAAACGTCTCACGATAGTGCCGCATGAAGGCACCCGGCGTGGAATAGCCCACCATATAGGCGACCTCGGCAATCGGGTCGTTCGTATAAAGTACCAATTGCCGCGCCTGATTCATCCGCATCCGCCGATAATACGTCAAAGGGCTGTGCCCCGTGGCCTTTTTAAAACTCCGCTCCAGTGACCGCGCCGAAAGACCCACGGCATCGGCGACTTCGCTGATCTGGATGGGGTTTTCGATATGTTCGGCAAAATGCTGAATGGCCTTTGCAACCTGTTTGGGCAAAAGATCCTGACTTTGCGCGGTTGAGATTGCGGGCACCTTTTGCGTAACGGTCCCGCTGCGAATGAAGGGATGCTGGAACCAACAGGCGACCTCGGCCATGACATCACCGCCAAGCCGTTTTTCGATTAGGGCCAGCATGTGATCGAACACGGCAGAGGCACCCGAGATTGTGCTAAAGGCCCCTTCTTCGCAGATCACTGTCCCATGGATCGGGATCTCGGGAAATTCAGCCTGAAAAGCGGCCTCGTAACACCAATGCACCGACAAAGGGTTGTCGCGGGTCAGCCGGGTGCGGGCAAGGGGGAAGACGCCGCCGCTGATTGCACCAATACGGGTCTTGTTCCGCATCAGACGCTGAAGCGCTGCGTTTGCCTTGGAGGGGTTGTCGAAAACGCTGTTCGGGCTTGAGGCAAACAGCAGATGCGTCAGGGATCGGGCGTCTGCCAAAGTGCTGTCCGGAAAAAAGGTGACCCCGGCTGAGGATTGGATCGGTTGGTCTTGCTCCGCAATGACATGCCAGCTGAACGCCTCCTGCCCCGAGATCTCATTCGCCGCGCGCAGCGGTTCGATACAGGATGTCAGACATGCCATCGGGAACCCCGGAAAGATCAGGATGCCCAGCGAAATTTTCTCGACCTGATCTTTCATGAGCGTTGATCTTTCACTAGGTCCTCGACAGTTTCGAGGATGTCATTTTCCAGTCTCCGGGCAGCGGGCGACAGCGCAGAATCAGCCTTGCGTATGAGGTGAATTTGCCGCTTGGCGGTCTTATCCGCCAGAGGGCGAAAGACCAGATCGGATTGCCCGGCCGAAATTGCCGCCATCTCGGGCAATAGCGTGACTCCGATTCCAGCCCGCACCATGCCCAGAATAGAGGTGATGTTATGTGCCGAAAACCGAGAGCCTGCGTGCAGTTTTTCCGCCTCGGGCCCGGGGATGCTTTCGGACAGGCTGTTGGCGATCAGCTGCTCATTCTCAAGCGCGTCCCAGTCGATGGGGCCGGTGTCACTGGCCAGCGGGTGGTCCGGTGTCAGCAGCACGCCGAACCAGTCGGTCAGCAAAAGCTGACTGTGCAGGCCCGAGCCGTTTCCACGCAGTGTCGCGATGCCAATATCAATGCGACCCCGCGACAGCTCGTGCAGGACGGACTTGGAATCCATGTCGCGCAGCTCAACCCTCACTTTCTCGTAAGCCTTGGTATTTCTGGAAAAAACGCGTGGTATGATCGTGCCGGCCACCGATGGAACCGTCGCAATTCTGACATGTCCCATACTGGCATCGGCAAAGTTTTCGATGGCCCGAACCGTATTGTCGAAATGCTGTAATTCCAGTTGCGATTGCTCAAACACGAACTCACCCAATGCGGTCAGCTTGTTCTTGCGGTCCGTCTCAAACAGCGGTTCGCCCAGATGCGTCTCAAACTGCTTGAGCATCATCGACACCGCCGAAGGGGTGCGTTTCAGGACAACGGCCGCGTCCGTCAGGTTGCCTGTGCGGGCAACCGCGACAAAGCCGCGAAGCATTTCGATCTTGAGTGTCATGCTAGAAACTTCAAACTTTCTGAAGTAAGCTTCAATAATTTTAGTTTGATTGATTGTTAAAAAAGAGTCCATACCCGCTCAGCAAATTCTCTATGGGGCAAACGGCTATGGCTGACATTCAAAAGAACTTGATCGCCGGTGAGTGGGTCACCGGTGAAGGTGAGATCGAAAACCGCAACCCATCGGACCTGAGCGATCTGGTCGGCATGTTTGCGCAGGCCAGCGCGGATCAGCTTGAGGCAACATTGGATCAGGCGCGTGCCGCTCAGCGTGAGTGGGCCGCCTATGGGCTGGAGCGCAAGCAGGCTGTTCTTAACGCGATCGGCAACGAGCTGATGGCCCGCGCCGAGGAACTGGGCACGCTGCTGAGCCGCGAAGAAGGCAAGCCCCTCGCCGAAGGCAAAGGCGAAGTGTTCCGTGCCGGTCAGTTCTTCACCTACTACGCCGCTGAATGTCTGCGTCAGATCGGTGAGAACGCGGATTCCGTACGCCCCGATATTGAGGTCGATGTCCGCCGTGAGGCCGTTGGCGTTGTGGCTATCATCAGCCCGTGGAACTTCCCCACTGCGACCGCGTCTTGGAAGATCGCTCCGGCGCTGTGCTATGGCAACGCGGTTGTCTGGAAGCCTGCCAACATCACCCCGGCCTCGGCAGTGGCGCTGACCGAGATCATCAACCGCCAGGACATCCCCAAAGGTCTGTTCAGCCTGGTCATGGGCTCGGGCCGCTCCATCGGTCAACGTCTGGTGGAAAGCCCCAAGGTCAACGCGATTTCCTTCACCGGGTCGGTTCCGGTCGGTAAGGGTATCGCCGCTGCCGCCATCCAGAACCTGACCAAGGTTCAGATGGAAATGGGCTCGAAGAACGCTCTGGCCGTCATGGACGATGCCGATCTGGATCTGGCTGTCACGCTGGCTCTGGGTGGCGCGTTCGGTGGCACTGGTCAGAAATGCACGGCGTCATCGCGGCTCGTGGTCCACTCTGCCATTCATGACGCCTTTGTCGAAAAGCTCGTTGCAGGTGCGCAGGCGATGCAAGTGGGCCACGCGCTGGAAGAGGGCGTTCAGATGGGCCCCGTCGTCAGCCAGCAGCAGTTGAGCGAAAACCTGGCCTATGTCGATCTGGGCAAGTCCGAGGGCGCGGAACTGGCCTGTGGCGGTGCGCGTCTCGAGATGCCGCATGACGGGTACTACATGTCGCCCGGCGTGTTCCTGAACACCACCAACGACATGCGCATCAACCGCGAGGAAATGTTCGCACCGCTCACCAGCGTTATCAAGGTTGGCAGCTACGACGAGGCGCTGAGCGTCGTCAACGACACCAACTTTGGCCTGACCTCGGGCATCGTCACCAAGTCGCTGGCCCGCGCCACGCACTTCCGCCGCAATGCGCGCACCGGTGTGGTCACCGTGAACCTGCCCACCGCAGGCACCGACTATCACGTGCCCTTCGGCGGCCGTGGCGACAGCTCTTACGGTCCGCGTGAGCAGGGCAAGGCGGCGGCCGAGTTCTACACCACGGTCAAAACCGCCTATATCAGCGCAGGCCCGGTCTGATGCTGATCGATTGCCTGCAATATGTGAACTGGTCGGAAAAGGTCTTCCGCCAGTTGCGCGAGGGGGGCGTGGACGCGATCCACGTCACCATCGCCTATCATGAGAACTTTCGCGAAACGGTGCTGAATTTCGAACAGTGGAACCGCTGGTTCGAACAATACCCAGACCTGATCATGAAAGGGCAGTGGGCCAGCGACATCGACGCGGCGCGGGAAACCGGCCGGACAGCAGTGTTCTTCGGGTTCCAAAACCCAAGCCCGATGGAAGATGATATCGGCCTGATCGAGATCCTGCACACGCTGGGTGCGCGGTTCATGCAGCTGACCTATAACAACCAGTCGCTGCTGGCGACCGGCTGCTATGAGGCCGAGGATTCCGGCATCACCCGCATGGGCAAACAGGTCATCAAAGAGATGAACCGCGTGGGTCTTGTTGTCGACATGAGCCACTCGGCCGACCGCTCGACCATCGAAGCGGCCGAGATCTCGGAACGTCCCATCGCGATCACCCATGCGAACCCCTATGACTGGTCGCCTGCCTTGCGCAACAAGCGGGACGCGGTGATCCGTGCGGTGACGGAAAACGGCGGCATGCTGGGTTTCTCGGTTTACCCGCACCACCTAAAAGACAAGTCCGACTGCACGTTGGAAAGCTTCTGCGGGATGATCGCGCGCACGGCTGATAAATACGGTGCGCAGCATCTGGGTATCGGCACCGACCTGTGTCAGGACCAGCCCGACAGTATCGTGGAATGGATGCGCGTCGGTCGCTGGACCAAGGAAATCGACTATGGCGAGGGCTCTGCCTCGGCCCCTGGTTTCCCGCCCATGCCGGGTTGGTTCAATGACAACCGTGACTTCGGCAACATCCGGTCAGGCCTACGTGCCACCGGCATGAATGACGATGAGGTTGACGGGATCATGGGAGGCAACTGGTACCGTTTCTTTGACGAGAACTTCAAACCGCTCGCCTGATACAGGTCAGCCAAACAACGAAGCTTTGGCCGCATTCCAGATAGAAACGGCCTGACTACTATTTACGGAGGAGAGATGTCTGAGGCATCTTTGAACACTGCCCCTGTGCAGGAAAGCCGCGTGAACAAACCGCTGTTCCTGATCTCTGGCGGTTTTATCGCGCTGTTTTGCATTGCTGCCCTAGTCGATCTAGACGCCCTTTCGGGTGCTGTGGACTGGGGGTTCAATGTCGCGGCCACCTATTTTGGCCTCTACTGGCAAGTCCTTTTGCTTGCCACCTTCCTGATCGGCCTGCTGCTGTGCGTTCTGCCGGGCGGGCGCGCCATCATGGGCGGCCTGGCCGCGCCCGAGTTCACCACCTTCCAGTGGGGCTCAATGGTCATGTGTACACTGCTGGCCGGTGGCGGCGTGTTCTGGGCGGCGGGTGAGCCGATTGCCCATTTCCTGTACCCCGCGCCGCTTTACGGTGGTGAAGGGGCAACGGCCGAGGCCGTGAACCCAGCCATCGCCCAGAGCTTCATGCATTGGGGTTTCCTCGCATGGGCCATTCTGGGGTCGCTGACCACGGTCATGCTGATGCACTACCACTATGAAAATGGTCTGCCGCTGGCACCGCGCACGCTGCTCTACCCGGTGTTCGGCGACAAGGCGATCAACGGGCCGATTGGCCTAATTGCGGATGCGTCCTCGATCATCGCTGTGGTTGCGGGCACGGTTGGTCCGATCGGTTTCCTGGGTCTGCAGGTGAGCTATGGTCTGGCCGATCTGTTCGGCTTTTCAGATACATTTGCCCTCCAAGCGACCGTGATTGCCGGGCTGGCTGCGATTTACACGATCTCGGCCATGACCGGTCTGTCGCGTGGAATTCAGGTTCTGTCCAAGGTCAACGTGATCCTGGCGGCTTTCCTGCTGCTGTTCGTTCTGATCGCAGGGCCGACCGGGTTCATCTTTGGCTCGTTCTTCTCGGGCTTTGGCACTTACGTGGGCAACTTCTTCCAGATGGCACTCTATCGGGGTGAGGCCAGTCTGTTCGGCGAACCCGGCTGGCTAGGCTGGTGGACCGTGTTCTTCTGGGGTTGGTTCATGGGCTATGGCCCGCTGATGGCAATGTTCATTGCGCGGGTGTCGCGCGGTCGTTCGATCCGGTCGATCATCATCATGCTGTCGATCATCGCGCCGATCGTGACCAATTTCTGGTTCACGATCATCGGCGGCACCGGCATCGCGATGGAGCTTGAGAACGCCGGCACAATCGCCACCGCATTCGAAGGCTTCAACCTGCCCGCCGCCCTGCTGGCAATCACCAACAACCTGCCGATGGGCTTCGTGATCTCGATCCTGTTCCTGATCCTGACCACGATTTTTGTGGCTACCACCGGCGACTCGATGAGCTATGTCATCTCTGCGACTATGAGCAACGAGAACAACCCACCCGCAGCGCTGCGCGTGTTCTGGGGCATTGCGATGGGCCTTATGGCCATCATCCTGATCTCGGTTGGATCGGGCGGTGTGTCCAAGCTGCAGAGCTTTATCGTGGTGACCGCTGTTCCGGTGTCTCTGATCTTGCTACCGTCGCTTTGGGATGCGCTGCGCATCACGCTGGTGAAGGGCAAAGAGAGCTAAACGATCCAAGCCGGGCCGGACCATCCGGCCCGCCAAAACGCCTGAAGGTTTCAAGAGAAGACCAGATATTAGCACCTGAGGAGGCACAACCGAATGACTGACGTTCCCCGTCGTGATCCGAACATGGTGATGCGCCTTGCCCGTCTTGGCTCCATGCATCAGTCGCGCCTTTCGTTCATGCGTATCCTGACGCGACGACTGGCTCGGGAAAACTGGCGGTTTGAAAAAACTGCGTTCGAAATTGACGGCACAGGAGTTGGCCATGCCGTCTATACCGCACATGGGCCCGAGCGGTCCTATTCCCTTATCGCCTATGCCCATGATCTGCCGCCCGAAAAACGCTCGGACCGGGTGATCGCCGAGGCCTGGGATGCCACCTTCACCCTGTTTGACGGTGTGCCCTCCGACGCCGATATCGAGCGTCTTTCACACAATATCCCCGTTCAGGAAGCCGGGCGTGTCACCGGGTCTGAGCTGTCCGTATCCCGCGCCAACCGCTCGGTGCGTTTGTGGGAGCATGTGGTGAGCGAATTGGCCGAAGGCCGTCAGCCCTCGACCGAGAAGATTGATGCGGTTGGTTACCTGATGCGGACCACTGCGGTTTACGGGTCCGGCAAGTTGGGCGCTGCGGATCGCGAAATGATTGCCGACCGTCCGGAATTCCGTGCTCCGTTCCAGGTTGAGATGCTGTCGGTCTACCTTACCCGCTGGTTCGTGACTGATCTTGTGCAATACATGGCTGATACCCGCGCTGCAGCCAACGGCGCGCAGGCCGCGAAGCTGGATGCTGGGATTGCCCGCTCGATGGGGATTGGGAACTCGACCGGTCTAGGAATGGCGCCGTTTTTGCTGAACCATCCGGTGCTGTTTAACAACTGGATGGCCGCGCGCGAAGGCGCAATTCAGGTCGTGCGTGGGGTAGAGAAGGCCGGCGATGCGGAAATTACGGTGTTCCGTGATGTGCTGCTGCGCAATATGCAGATCGTCGAGACCTGGCAGTCCGAACACCCGATCCAGATCGAGAAACTCGCCGCCCTGCGCGCCGATATCGCCAAGCTTCAGGACTATCTCTCAAGTGCGGATCTTGGCGCGGATCACCCATGGGATGCGCTTTATTCTTGGGCCGAGCAGTCACTGACCCTTGAGGGTCAAGAATGGATCGCCTCGCTGATGCTGGAACCCTACGGCGAATTGGTCGATGCCTTTGCCGAAGGTATGGCGGCAGACAACACCGCCACGTTCCGCATCGCCGGAGCGATGAAGATCGGCGACCTGCGGGCGCTTCTCAAGGATATCTATGGCTGGGCCATTGAGACCGATTGGGCCACCCCCGCCAGCAAGGCGCGCGCCTGGTATGTCTCGGAAGAAAAGCTGGAGCCGCGTCTGGGCGAACGTTTCGAGGAACCGATCGAGGAATACGAGCAGCCCTTGGCCCCCGGTCGGGACGCCGCGCAGTTGTTTCAGGCGCTGGCCCATTGGTCGGATGATGCTCAGGTCGCCGATTTCCTGTTGCGCCACCCCGAACACCGCCACGTGCTGCGTCGTGTTCAGATTGTAGGGCGCGCGCCCTATGCCGAGATCCGCGACAACACGATCTCGGACCGGGTGCTGCCCATCGACATGCTGCGCTGTAAGCTGTCCTTCTTCGGGGCGACCAAGTTCGACCCCCGCTCGGACCGTTGGGTGCGGATCTGCATGTATGGCAACGCGCCTTTGCCGCATGAATTGACATCTGAAAACGCCGATTTCTGGGTCTTCCCGGAACGTGAAGGGGCCGCTGCATGAGCCACTCTCTGAACGAAATCGAGGCCATGAGCAAACGCGCCGCGCGCGGCGCAGGCCTGTCTTGGGGTCTGGCGGAAGAGGCCGCCAAGGGAACGCGCTGGCTGTCGGCCTTCGGATTTTCGGGCGCCGAATTGCTAGCCGACCTGTTAGAGATGAACGATCGTATCCCGTCGATCGACGTCTCGCCTGTCTCGCTGAGCGCTGAGATCTGGCATGCTCCTACCCGTCGGATGAGTCCGCTGATCGCCGGGGCCTCGCTCAGCGACTGCGCGGTGCGTTTGATGGATCGCGGTTCTATCACGATGGAGAATGTCAGCCTGCCCTTGCTGGCCGTTCCCTTCATGGGCGGGGCTGCGCTGCGTTTGGGTGTACCGGTCGCGGCTGAATGGCAGGGCGCGCGTCTGGCAACGGATGGGCGGCAGATCTGCGTGCAGGCCACGCCCGAGGCGCTTGAGGCCCGTCACGCTGACAAGATGGTCTTCAGCGCGCCGGCCGAAATGACAGGCCGCCGCGAGCCACTCCTGCGCGCTGAGGTGTCCGATACAGATTGGAACAGGCTCGGTGCTTTTGCCCACCGCACATTCGCACCCGCGACCGAAGAAAGCCGCATGCGCGGTGCTGGCGCGGGCCTCAGCGACAACGACTGAAACTTCGCCCCTTTTGATGAGGGGTACATAGATACGAACGGAAAAGAAGAATGACCGCCACCGAAACCCTGACATTGGCCGAGATCGAAGATCTGGCCTTCCGCGCCCTTGTCAAAGCCGGAACATCTGAGGAAAACGCCCGTCCTCTGGCCGTTGCGACCGCAATGACCGAAGCGGATGGCGTTGCCTCGCACGGGTTGGCCTATATCCCGATCTACGCGCAGCACGTGGAATGCGGCAAGGTTGACGGGGCCGCCGAGCCCGTGGTCGCCCAGCCGCGCCCGGCAGTCGTGACCGTGGATGCGGCCACAGGGTTCGCGCACAGCGCGATCGATTTGGGGTTTGAAAAACTGATCCCACTGGCACGCGAGCAGGGCGTTGCGGTTCTGGCCATCAACAACTCGTATAACTGCGGTGTTCTGGGTGTGCATACCCAGCGTCTGGCGCAGGCAGGCCTGATGGGGATCGGGTTCACCAATGCGCCGGCCTCGATCGCGCCGTCGGGTGGGGCAAAGCCGGTCGTTGGCACCAACCCTTTCTCGATCTCGGCCCCCGACGCGGATGGAAACGCGGCGCTGCTGATCGATCAGTCCGCCAGCACCATCGCCAAAAGCGAAGTCATGAAACACGCCCGCGAAGGTAAACCCGTGCCCGAAGGTTGGGTTTTGGACGCCGACGGCCAGCCCACCACTGACCCCGAAGCTGGCCTAAAGGGCTCCATGGTCCCATCGGGCGGCTACAAGGGCGTGGGTATTGCCCTGGCGGTTGAACTGATGGCCGCTGCGATGACCGGCGCAACGCTTGGTTCGGTCGCCAGCCCGTTCTCGGGCACCGCGGGTGGCCCGCCTAAAACAGGGCAGTTCTTCATAGCGATTGACCCGCAGGCGACTTCGGGCGGAGCGTTCCAAGAGAAACTGGGTGAGCTGATTGCCGCGTTCCGCGACCAAGATGGCGCGCGCCTGCCGGGCGACGGCCGCCACACCTGCCGCGAGCGGGCAGCAACCGAAGGCGTTGCCGTAAACGCGGCACTGCTGGAAAAAGTGCGCGCGCTTCTCTGACGCGCACAGCATCACAAGTTTGAAGGGGCGCATGGTCTGATCGGGGCATGTGCCCTTTTTTGTATTCGTGATGGAGAACTCAGGCTTGCGGCTCTTGCAGCTACTGAAACCCGCCATCCCAATAGGCCAGAGGGTGGTTGTTGCTAACCTCCACACGCTCGACCTTGCCGATGAGAATGCGGTGAGAGCCGAAGGAAACCGTCTGGATTTGAAGACAGGCGAAAATGGCCGAGGTGTCCTTCAGGACCGGCAGGTGGGTGTGTTCATCCATGTCCCAGACATCTTCGGAAAATTTGCGAAGCTCCGAATGCGCAGGGTCAACGGCAAAAGCCAGCGTCATGTCGATGTGGTTTTGCGCGGCGAAGTTGACGCAATAGCCCCCATGCTCTTCGATCATGCCCAGAATGCGACTGTTTTTGTTCAGACAGATCAACACAGCAGGCGGAGTCGCGGTAAGCGAGCAGACAGCGCTGACGGTCGCGCCCTGGGGTCCATGCTCGCCCGGCGTAGTGACAATAGACACCGGTGTCGGGGCTTTGCGCATGGCCGAGATGAATTCAGTCGAGGTCAGCATCTTACGCTCCGGGATTGGGGTGCTCAGAGCTTGCATTAGGCAGGTTTTATCACAAGAATGAATTTCTTGCCGTCAGGCCAAGCCCTCCTTATGCAGGATCACCATGCGACGCGCTTTGAGAACACGATTGAACCAATTGGGTCCGGGTGCCTTGTCCCGGATGGAACCTGTCGGTTTTGATAGCAACCGAATGCGCCGGGGATTACCACCCCTGCAGACGCTGATCGCGTTCGAAGCGGCGGCGCGGTTGCAAAGTTTCACCCTGGCAGCGTCGGAATTGAACCTGACGCAACCCGCCGTTAGCCAGCAGGTAAAACTGCTGGAGGATCGCATTGGCATCCGGTTGTTTCGCAGGTCGAACAACCAGATCAGTCTGACCGAGCAGGGGGAACAGTTTGCCGATTCCGTCGGGGCGATGTTAGACAGCCTGAGCGAAAGCGTTCAGGATCTCGCGCCAGATGCAGGGCGCACCATGCTGACGGTCAGCCTGCTGCCCTCCTTTAGCTCGACCTGGTTTGCGACTCGTGCGACCCGACTTCTTGAGGCGCATCCGCAGATCGACCTGATCACCTTGTCCACCGTGGCCTGCACCGGTTTTGGGCAGGAAGACGCGGATGTCGCCATTCGCTGGGGGCCGGGCGGCACGCCGAATGTCTATCAGGAGCGCCTGTTCGGTGAACGCCATATCCTTGTGGCCTCAGCCGCGCTACAGGATCAGCTGGTCGATGTGAAACGGGTGGATGACCTGGCCGGGCTCCCGTTTTTCAAAGACACCAACCACAGTGAATGGCGTGCGGTGATTGAGCGCAATGGCGGCAACCCGGATTTGTTCGAAAATGGTGCCTATTTCGGCGATGCCAGCGCCACGCTCAACGCCATCGCTTTTGGCGGCGGGATCGGGGTCACCCGGGATGTCATCGCGCAGCATTTTCTGGACAACGGCACTCTGATCGCGTTGCCGTTCGAGGCGGTGGAAGGCCCGTTTGCCTATCATTTTCTTTGCCCCCACAGCCGCTTGAACCAGCCTCGCGTTCAGGCGTTTCTACACTGGTTGCGACAGGAGGCGTCAGGTGCATAAGAATTTCTTTGGCAATGGCCTAGGAATCGCCATTTGGAAGTTTGGCAGGATTGAGGAAATCTGGGGGAAACACATTCACCCGAATAGACTCGGAGCCTGCGGCCATGGAATTTTCGCTTTTCAACCTGATGACAAAACCCGTTGACGGGTCCACCCATGCCGACGTGTTCAACCAGATGCGCAACATGACGCAGATGGTCGACGAGGCGGGGTTCGATGTGGCCTGGTTTGCCGAGCATCACCTGTCGAACTACTGCATCTCACCGTCTCCGCTGATGACGGCTGCGAATATGGCCGCCCATACCAAACGCATCAACGTGGGCCCCGCCGTTGTTGTGATGCCCTTCTATGAACCTCTGCGTCTGGTCGAAGATATCTGCCTGACCGACCAGCTGACCGAGGGTCGCCTCGTGCTGGGTCTGGGCACCGGCTATCAGCCGCGCGAGTTCAAGAAATTCGGGTTCGAGATCAATGACCGCCTGATGCGCGGCCTTGAGATTTGGGATTGTATCGAACAGGGCGTCTATTCCGGCGTGATCGACTATCAGGGTGAACATATCCAGATCAACGATGCCGCGCTGTCGATCGCACCGGTACAGAATCGCATCCGCACCTTGGCGGTGGGCAACGCGCCCGAAATGCGTCAGAAGATGATCGACTATGGGGCCGAGCCGCTGACCACTCCGGCCATCGGGCCGAACTCGATCGTGTCGACGGCGCGGCGGCTTTACACCGAAACCCGCACGGAAAACGGGCTGAGCGGCAACGACTTCCCCTTTGCCGTGCAGCGCTATGTCTACATCGCCGAGGACAAAGACGACGCCCGCGCCGCGACCGAGCAGGTTCTGATCCATGCCCGCATGGCGAACAACATGCGCCGCCCCGAGCCGTTGATGCAGGGCGCGGATCTGAACATCGTGCCTTTCGACAACGAACCCACCCTCGACGAGGTGATGCAGCGGGCCATCATCGGTGACGTCGAAGAGGTCACCCGCCGGATCGTCGCCGAGACGCGCGAGTTTGGGATCACACATCTGAGCGTCTTCATGCAGATCGCCTCAATCCCGTTTGCCAACACATTGCGCTCGCTCGAGCAGTTTTGCGATCAGGTAATGCCCGCAGTAAAAGCGGCGCTTGAGGAAGACAAGAAAGCGCTTGCCTCCTGATGGCGGGGCTGTTCTCGCTGGCCGGAAAGCCGATCCTGATCACTGGTGCGGCGCGCGGGTTGGGGGCGGCTATGGCCATGGCCTGTGCGGATCAGGGCGCGCAGGTCTGGCTGCAGGATCTGAACGCCGAGGCCGTTGAGGGCACGGCGGAAGCGCTCAGAGGGCAGGGCGCCGATGCGCAGGCCACCGCCTTCGACCTGACGGATTTCGACGCCTGTCGGCAATGGGTGCAAGAGGTTGCAACCCAAGCCGGCAGCATCTGGGGGCTTATCAACAATGCGGGGATCACCAATCACGGGCTTGTCCTTGACCAGACAGTCGAGGATTATCGCAGCATCTATGAGCTGCACGTTATGGCCCCATTTGTGCTGTCTCAGGCAGCGGGCAAGGCGATGCTGGCCAATCCTGGCCCGCACCGGGGGCGGATCGTGTCGGTTTCGTCAATCGCTGCGACCCACCCGAGGCCGGGGGTTGGGAACTATGCGTCCTCCAAGGCGGCCATCGCGGGGCTGACGCGGTCTCTGGCCGCGGATTTCGGTGCCGATGGGATCTGCGCCAATGCCATTGCGCCGGGCTATGTGCTGACCGAGATGAACAAGAAAATCCTCAGTGACACGGGCTTTGTCCGCCGCATCGAAAACCGCACCCCGGCCGCGCGTTGGGCGGACCCTGCGGAAATCGCAGCGCCAGTGGCCTTTCTGATGTCCGAGGGCGCCTCTTACATCAATGGTCAGCTTCTTGCGGTTGATGGCGGCATGAACGCATTTTTACAATCGAACGAGGAATAACCCATGGCACGTCTGTCTGGAAAGGTCGCGCTGGTCACCGGTGCGGGCGCGATGAATGGGGGTATGGGCAATGGCAAGGCCACGGCCATTCGGCTGGCGCAGGAAGGGGCTACGATCTGCGCTTTGGACCTGCATCTGCCCGCCGCCGAGGACACCTGCGAGATCATCCGCGCCGACGGCGGTAGAGCCATCGCCCTGTCTGCGGATGTCACGCAAGAGGATCAGGTCAAGCAGGCCGTCACCGACTGCCTGAGCGCGTTGGGGCAGATCGACATTCTGCAAAACAACGTCGGCATCCTGAAGACCGGCGGGGCCATGGACAGCATGGTCGAGGATTGGGATGCGCTGGTTCATGTGAACATGAAGGCTGTTTTCCTGCCGACCAAACATGTTCTGCCCCACTTCGTGGATCGCGGGGCCGGGGTGGTGACCAATATCTCTTCGATTGCAGGGCTGCGCTATCTGGGCACGCCCTATATCGGCTATAACGCCACCAAGGGCTCGATCATTTCCTATACGCGCAACCTTTCGGCCGAGATGGCCCCGCATGGCATTCGCGCCAACGCGATCCTGCCGGGGTTCATAGACACGCCCATGGCGCGGGATATCACCGTTCAGAACTCGGACGACCCAGACGCCATTGACTGGGACGCGCTAGATCGTCAGCGAGCGGCGCGGATTCCGCTGGGCCGTGTGGGCACGCCCTGGGATGTGGCCAATGCGGCTGTGTTCCTGGCCAGCGATGAGGCGTCATACATCACCGGTACCGAAATCACTGTGGATGGTGGTGTGTCATGTCGCGTGTAAAAAGCCGCGCCGGGCGTGCTGCCCGTCTACAGGCTCAGAAATCGGTTCAGACCCGCCTGGCACCGGTGATGCGCAAGCTGCAGCCGCTTGAGGTTCTGAACGAGGCAGCATTGGAGCGCATCCACGATGCCACAACGGCGATCCTGGAAGAGGTCGGCATCGATTTCCGCGATGCCAAAGCGCTGAGCGATTGGGCAAGACCGGTACAAAGATTGGTGGCGACCGGATGAGGATCGAGCGCGTCCTGGTGATGGAGCTTGTCGCCAAAGCACCTGCACGTTTCGTGGTTCAAGGGCGCGGGCTCTAGACCGGGTTCACGATGGGCGGCGACTCCAGCGTGTTCTGCACCATGAAGGGCGCTCCGTTCACCCGTGATCTGGAGGGCCTCCGCCCGTTAACCACCGAGGCGGATGTGATCAATTTTGCGGGCCTGAATCAGGCCTGCCCAAGCCCTCACATGGCAGGCGGGGACACCTGCGAGCCAATGGATATCCCCGTTCCGCACCGCCATCTGACGATGATGCCCTGCGTTAGAGGTCTTTCAACAAGCGCAGGGCATCGTAGATCGCTGCGTGCGTGTTGCGCGCGGCGACGGCGTCTCCGATACGGAACAACTGGAAACGGCCATCTGGGTTCGCAACAAAGTTTTGCGGTAGACCGTTGATCAACGCTTCATGATCGACCTGTCCCAGATTTGACGAGAGGGGCTTGAGGTCGAAATACAGGTCAGCATTTGGCAATGTGCCATAGTTGAGAATAATCTGGTCATAGGGCCGGTCCTGCAATTTCGTGCTGTAATCTGATCCTATCTCGGCGATCAGGCGGTTTTTGTCCCGCCGCACGCCTTTAAGGCGGCGCGCCACGGTTAGGGTCACGTCCTTGTCTTGCAGGTTGGTCAGATACGGCGTGAGGTTCAGCCCCATCACGTCGGGGGCAAAGCTGCGGTCAGGGGTCATGATTTCGACCTGCGCGGTGTCTGCCGCAATCTCGGCGGCCTGCAGCCCAGCGTGATCGCCAGCCTCATCAAAGATCAACACATCGCCATAGGCTTTCACGTCACCCGACAAAATGTCCCACGAGGTGATGACGTGTGGCAGATCCTCAATCTGCTCATACAGCCGCATCTGAGGCAGCCCGCCGGTGGCCACGATGGCCAGGTCCGGGTTCAGGGCGGTGACGTCTTCGGCCTCGGCCCAAGTGTTGAAATGAAAACTCACATCCCGTGCCGCACATTGGGCCATGCGCCAGTCGATGATCCCGATCATCTCGCGCCGCCTTTGGGATTGCGCGGTCAGGCGTATCTGCCCGCCGGGGTCCGAGGCAGCCTCGAACACCGTCACGTCATGACCGCGGGCGGAAGCAACCCGCGCGGCCTCGAGCCCGCCGGGGCCGGTGCCGATGACCACAACCTTGCGCGGGGTCTCGGCCACTGGGATCAGATGCGGCATCGTCAGCTCGCGCCCGGTCGCGGCGTTGTGGATGCACAGTGCCTCGCCACCTTCGTAAATACGATCGAGGCAGTAGGTGGCACCGACGCAGGGCCGGATATCATCCTCACGCCCCTCGATGATCTTCTGCACCAAATGCGGGTCGGCCATATGGGCGCGAGTCATGCCCACCATGTCCAGACGTCCTTCGGCCACGGCGTGGCGGGCGGTGGCTACATCCGGAATGCGGGCGGCGTGGAACGTAGGCAGGCCGATCTCGGCCCGCATCCGTCCCGCGAAATCCAGATGCGGCGCCAAGGGCGACCCCTGCAGCGGGATCACTTTTGACAGCGCGGCATCACTGTCAATCCGCCCGCGCGTCACGTTGAGGAAATCGGTCAGCCCCTCATCCGTGAGAAGACGCGCGATGCGGAATCCCTCTTCCTCGCTCACGCCGCCGGGGGTGGTTTCGTCCATCGAGAAGCGAACACCCAGAAGGAAGTCTTCACCCACCTTGTCGCGCATGCTGGCCAAAACCTCACGCGCGAAACGGGTGCGGCTTTCCAGCGTTTGTGGGCCATACGGCCCCTCAAGTTCGTTCGTCAGCGGGGACCAGAACTGGTCGGGCAGGTGGCCATAGCATTCGATTTCCAGCCCGTCCATGCCGCCCGCCTTCATGCGCTCGGCGGCGTCCGCATAGTCCTGAATGACCCGCGCTATGTCCCAATCCTCCATGAGTTTCGGATTGAAGCGATGCGCGGTTTCGTGATGATGCGTCGGCGCGACCGAGGGCAGCCAATCCCCTTTGCTCCACCCGGTGCGGCGGCCCAGATGGGTCAGCTGGATCATCACCGCGCAGCCGTGATCATGCAGCTCATCCGTGAGGTTTTTGATCCAAGGCACCACCTCGTCACGATAAGCCAAAACGTTATTGAACGCCGGAGGGCTGTCTTTGGACACACAGGCCGACCCGGCCGTCATCGCCAGCGCAACACCGGCCTTGGCGCGTTCCGCATGATAGGCGCGGTAGCGATCCTTAGGCATACCGTCTTCGGGATAGGCGGGTTCATGACTTGTGGTCATAATCCGGTTGCGCAGGGTGAGGTGCTTTAACTGGTATGGCTGCAGAAGTGGATCGTTGCTCATTGCGATGCTCTCACGGAAAAGCTGACGAATGAAGAGATAAAGGCCCGCGTGGCTGCGAAGACGGGGCTGAGGGCTACTCCTTCGCCGTATCGTCTGCATTCAGGTTCAGAGCCGCCATACCGCTGCTGCCCAGGTCAACGGCTGCAAAAGGGCCGCCGTGATGGATGTTCGCGGGATCAAAGGGGTCAAGCGGGCCGTCCTTGGCAAAGATCTCATCGGCGAATTGCTCGGCATTGTCCTTGGGCCGGAAACCCAGATGCCGCGCCTTGGAGTTGTCAACGGGCGCGCGGTCATTGTCTGACACGCCATAGACGATGCTGAATCCGGTGACCGGGGTTTTGATCGCCTGTTCGACCATATGCACCAGATCATCATAGCTGAGCCACGTTCCCACCGCGCGACTGTTCGTGACCTGCGCGCAGGACAGGATGCGCAGGCAGACGGCCTCGAGCCCGCGCTTGTCCCAGTAAAGCGAGGCGAGGTCTTCGGCGAAGCACTTGGCAAGCCCATAGAACGTGTCTGGTCTGTGTGGCGCGTCGATTCCGATGAAATCGGTCTTTTTGTGCATGCCGACCGCATGGATTGACGAGGCGTAGACTACGCGCCTCAGATTATTGCGATGGGCGGCCTCCCACACGGTATATGCGCCGTAGAAGTTCGGGCCCCAAAGTACATCCATCGGGGCCTCATCCGCGATGGCGCCGAAATGAACCACCATATCCGCGCCTTCCAGAAGCTCTGTCATAGCTTCAAGATCGGCAAGATCGGCCTTCACATAGCTTTCGTTCGGCGCGAGGTTGGGCACGCTGTCGGCGATGTCCGAGGAGACCAGCTCGTCGCACAGTTTCGACAGCGGCCCGCGCAAGTATGATCCAAGCCGCCCCGCCGCGCCGGTGAGGACTAGTTTCTTCATGGGCGAACTCCTTTCAGATTGGCGACTGCATCAGAGATGCGGTTCAGGGCCGTGTTCAGAACGTTTTCGGACGCGGCGGTCGAAATGCGGAAGAAGGGCGACAGTTCATAGGCGCTGCCGGGAACAGCTGCCACACCGGCCGCGCTGAGAAGATAGGCGGTTACATCTGCGTCCGAGGTCAGAGTTGCGCCGTCGGGAGTCATAGCCCTGATCAGCCCCTTACAGCCGATCAGACCGTAGAACGCTCCGCCCGGCGGGTCGAGTGTCAGGCCGGGAATGTCGCGGATGCGTTCGACCACAAGGTCGCGACGAGCCTCGAACGCGGCACAGAAACGGCGCACCTCATCCTGCGGTCCGTTCAAAGCAGCCGCCGCTGCGGCCTGTGCGATCGAGCAAGCGCCCGAGGAAATCTGGCTTTGTACCTTGGTCATTGCTGCGATCAGCTCTTTCGGGCCTGCGCCATAGCCGATACGCCACCCGGTCATCGCATAGGCCTTGGAGACCCCGTTTACCGTCAGCGTCCGATCTTTCAGCTTCGGGCACAGGGCTGCGAAAGACCGGAAGACGCGATTGTCGAACAGGATGTGTTCGTAGATCTCATCGGACAGGATCAGGATGCGGTCCTGTTGTTCCAAAACCGCGCCAAGGGCCGCAATCTCAGCGTCCGAATAGACAGCGCCTGAGGGGTTCGACGGTTGGTTCAGCAACAGCCAGCGTGTCTTGGGTGTGATCGCGGCGGCCAGCCTGTCAGGGGTCAGGCGAAATCCGTCCTCAGCGGGGCATTCGATGGCGATTGGCGTACCGCCAAGGATGAGCACGATGTCCTTGTACTGCCCAAAATAGGGCGCGCAGAGCAGAACTTCGTCGCCCGGCTCGAGCGTGGCCATGAAAGCGTTGAACAGCACTTGCTTGGCCCCGTTCGACACGATGACTTCATCGGGTGCGTAGGTCAGATCGTTTTCACGCTGCAGCTTGTCGGCAACGGCCTTCCGCATGGTCAGGGTGCCGTTGGTGGGCGGGTACTTCGTCTCACCCGCCAGAGCCGCCTGATGTGCGGCTTCCTTGATGTGGTCGGGTGTGTCGAAGTCAGGCTCTCCGAGGCCCAGATCAATGACATCCTCACCCCGCGCGCGAGCCTCATTCGCGGCCTGGCTGACCCAAGCCGAGGCTGAGGGTTTCACAGATGCAAGGCGCGAGGCAGCAAAGTTCATTTCAGATGATCTTTCGTCTGGACCAGAGCCGTGTCAGCTGCACGCGCCAGAAGGCTCGTATCAATGGCGTTCGCAACGAAGGTGAACCCTTCGTTCAACAGTTCGGCGGCAAAGGCCGGGTCGGTGACCAGGGTGCCGACGGGCACCCCGCGCGCGATCAGTTTCTGCGCGGCCTTTCTGATCTCGGACCAGACCTCGGGATGCATGGGGTCGCCGACATGACCAAGATCGGCTGCAATATCCGCCGGGCCGAAGAAGATGCCGCTGACACCATCGACAGTGCCGATAGCCTCGGCCTGTTCCAAGGCAGCGCGGGATTCCACTTGCAGCAGAACCGTCAGCTCGTCTTCGCAGCGCGTCACATAGTCCTTGATCCGGCCAAAACCCGTTGCGCGGCTTGCGCCTGCCATCCCGCGAACGCCACGCGGCGGGTAGCGCGTGGCCGCGACGGCACGTTCGGCTTCTTCCACCGATTGGATCATCGGAAACAGAAGCCCCGGCGCGCCAAGGTCAAGTAGACGTTTGACCGCAACCGCATCATTCCATTCGACGCGGACAAGTGCGGTGGTCTGATACGCCTCAAAGGCCTGCAGCTGAGACAACACGCTGTGATAATCGTTCGCGCTATGCTCCATGTCGATCAGCGCCCAGTCATAGCCTGCTGTGGCTATGACTTCGGCTGCAGTGTTACTGCACAGGCTGACCCACACACCAACTTGTTTGTCGCCATTTGCGATTGCACGGGTGAAACGGTTGGGTGTGAGCTCCATCAGATCACTGCCTTTTCGACGATGGGTTGTCCGGCCGGGATACGTTCGTAGTTGAAGGGCGTCATGTCGAGCGCGCGGTATTCGCCATAGGTCAACCACTCGGCCGTGCCACGCCCCATCGCCGGAGATTGCTGCAGCCCGTGGCCCGAAAACCCGTTCAGGAAGATGAAGTTCGACAGTTCGGTATGCGGACCCATGATTGCGTTGTGATCGAAGGTGTTCATCGCATAGTGCCCGGCCCATTCGCTTTGTAGCTTGATTGCTTCGAATTGCGGGATACGGGTGGCGAGGACAGGCCAGACGTGGTTTTCCCAGAAGGCGTGGTCCATGTTGAAATCATCGAAATCTACAGCCGGGTCGATGTCGGTATGCCCGCCGCATTGATAGGTGCCGCCTCCGACCTCGCGCACGTGAACGCCCGAGGGATCAATGGTCAACGGCAAGTCACGGTCCAGCGGCTGTTCGGCCTTGAAAATCCAGGAATAGCGTTTGCGCGGTTCGACCGGCACGTCAATCCCAGCCATCTGCGCTGTTTTGGCGGCCCGAGGGCCGGACGCATTGACCACCTGTCCGCACGCAATGACTTCGCCCGAGGCGAGCGTGACGCTTTCGACCTTGGTGCCTGCGGCGTTTCGCGTGATCTCGACAACTTCGTTCTGGACCCATTCGACGCCCCGCTCGCGGCTTTGTCGCCGCCACCAGTGATCGAGGGCTGTGCCGTCGAAATAGCCTTCGTCAACCAGATTGATCGAGCCCAGAACGATGTCATCGACGTTGTAGAACGGGTAGGCGGCCTTGATCTCATCCGCGTTCATCAGCTGCGTTGCCGCACCTGCCGCCAACTGAACCTTCTGGTTCTCGCGCAGCACGTTGGCAAAGCCTTCGTTGTCCGCCAGATACATGTAGCCAAAGGAATGGATCGAAAGCTCGGGCACCCGGTCGTCTCCACCCATATAGCCGCGTAGGTTTTTCACGAAGTCGGCGGCAAACTGGCTTATCCGCACGTTCAGCTCGGCCGAGAATTGCTGCCGGATACAGGAATTCGTATGCCCGGTCGAACATGAGGCAAAGGTCATGTCGCGTTCGATCACCAGAACCGAGCCATTGAAATCGGTATTGTCCGACAAGAACCAAGCGGTCGAGGCCCCCATGATCGCGCCGCCTATGATCACCACGTCATAGCTTTGCCGGGCCGGGCTTTGGTTGCTCATTCGTATTCTCCTTTTGCAACGGCACGGTGGATCTGAGAGATCTCGGATGCCGTCAAGCCATAGTCGCGCGATGCTGTTTCGTCTGAAATATAGCCGAGCGCCAGATCACGCTTCACCATCTGTTTTGACCGTTCCGACGGGTCACCGTAGCCAGCACCGCCGGGGAACGCCATCACGACTTTGCGCCCGTGTGGTACAAACTGTTTACCTTTGACCCGCATGTCAGACCCGTCGTCTTGGGCAATCTTTGTTGGTGCCCCATTGCCTCCGCCTCGGCGACCGCGCGCGGGATGCTGGCTTCTGTCGAACATGGCCTGAATGTCGAACTCGTACCCCTCTTGCGCACCGACCTCCATATACTGTCCCAGCCCGCCACGCGTTTTCCCTGCGCCACCGCTGTCGGGGCGCAGTTCCTTGCGCCAGATGATGACAGGACCGGCGTGTTCGGTGGCCTCAATCGGCATGGTCATGACGCCCGAGGGGAAGGCGGTGGCGTTCATCCCATCATGATCGGGCCGCGCGCCGGACCCGCCCGAGTTGAAGGTCAGCACTTCGGACCGGCGGGCCCCTTCAGGGGCCGGAGCATCGGTGCGCGGGCGCAGGCTGACTTGAAAGTTGCACAAACATCCCGCACCTTCGGCGGGGACAAGGCCGGGAACGATCTTGTCGAACGCGTCATAGACCGCATCGGGCACGAAATGGCCCACAATATGGCGCAGTGCGACCGGAGCCGGGTGCAGCGCATTCACAATGGTGTTCTCGGGCGCGGTGATTTCAAACGGGGCCAGCGATGCGGCGTTATTGGGTATCTCGGGCGCGATTGCGACCTTAAGCGCGTAGCAGGCATAGGCTTTGGTATAGACCAGCGGGCAATTGATCCCTTTCTTGTCCACCCCTGAAGTGCCGGTGAAATCGGTCACGATCCTGTCGCCTTCGACGCTGATCCTGACCTTCAACGTGATCGGAGTATCAAACCCGTCCATCGTCATTTCACCCTCAGCGGTTTTCTGAGGCAGGGCGGCGATACGCTCCAGCGTCGCTCGGCGGGAGTTGTCGAGGATGAACGCGGCAATCCCATCGAGGGTTTCGAGGCCGAACTCCTCCATCATGTCGATCAGGCGGCGGTGGCCGATTTCGTTACAGGTGGTCAGAGCATAGATGTCTCCGATCAGCTGATCGGGCTCGCGCACATTGCCGCGAATGAGGCGCACCAGTGTTTCATCCACATCGCCACGGTCGGCAAACTTCATGATCGGGATGTATAGCCCCTCTTCATATACGCTTTGCGCATCGGCCCCAAAGCCGCGCCCGCCGATATCCACGATATGCGCGGTACAAGCGAAGAACCCGACCAGCGCGCCCTTGTGAAAGGATGGGGTGACCATGGTGATGTCATGCAGGTGGCCTGTGCCCTCCCACGGGTCATTGGTGATGTAGACATCGCCGTCATGCATGTTCTGCCGGCCAATTCGGCGAATGAAATGCGCGACCGCATCGGACATCGCGTTCACGTGACCCGGCGTACCGGTCACGGCCTGCGCCAGCATGTTCCCGTGCGTGTCATAGACCCCCGCCGACAGATCCCCGGCCTCGCGGACCGAGGTTGAGAACGCCGTCCGAACCAACGCCTGCGCCTGTTCCTCAACAACCGAGATCAGACGGTTCCACATGACCTGATAGGTGACTTTGGACTGCTCGTTGCTCATCACGTGGCTCCTTTGGTCACAACGTCGATACAGCCATCGGGCTGGCGGATGGCGTCCCGGCTGACGGGGACAACGATGGTTGTTTCATCCTCTGTTACGATTGCAGGCCCTTGGGCGCGCTGCCCCGTCTGCATGCTTGCGCGGTCGACAGTATCAGCGTCCAGATAGCGACCGGATGCAGCATCAAAGACCTGTCGCGTGCCGTCGGAAATGGCCGGGCCTGTTGCGCACGTGACGGCAATCGACGTGACCTCTTCAGGCGGGGTGCTGGCGTTGACCGACCAGACGGTAATCTCGATATCCATGCCCGCGACCGGGCGGCCAAAAAGCTTGGTGTAGCCTGCCTCAAACCGGGCCTGATAGGCGGCCGCGTCGGGGTTCATCGCCTGTTCTTCGGTCAGTTCGATCGGGATTTCCCAGCCCTGACCGGAATAGCGCATATAGGCTTTGAAATCGGTTCGGATCGGGCTGGTCGCATCGCAGGTTCGCACGAAGCCCGTTGTTTCGTCCCTCAGATCGGACAAAAGCTGTCTGATCCGTCCCGCATCAAAATCGCTGAGCTTCATGTAGACCGAGCGGTTGGCCTCGAAACTGAAGGGCGCGCGTAAAAACCCGATGGCCGAGCCGACCCCAGCCCCTGGCGGGACCAGCAGGCGTTCGACCCCGAGCTTTTCACACAGACGCCCGGCGTGCAGAGGGGCTGCGCCTCCAAAGGCGATCATGGTGTATTCGCTCAGGTCTTCGCCATTCTCGACGGCGTGAACGCGTGCGGCGTTGGCCATGTTTTCGTCGACCACCTCGGCCACGCCAAAGGCGGCCTCGACCGGGTCCATGTCCAGCGTGTTGCCAACGTGGACGGTCAGCGCAGATTTGGAGTTGTCCGGGTGCAAAACGATCGAGCCAGCGGCGAAGTTGTTCGGGTCCAGCTTCCCGAGAACCAGATCAGCGTCCGTCACACCGGGGCGCGTGCCGCCGCGTCCGTAGCAGGCCGGGCCGGGCTCCGACCCCGCGCTTTCCGGACCCACGCGGATCTGGCGCATCCCGTCCACATGAGCCAGGCTGCCGCCGCCCGCGCCGATTTCTACCATGTCGATAACCGGGATCGAAATCGGCATGCCCGAGCCTTTCTTGAACCGATAGGTCCGCGCGACCTCAAACACGCGGCTGGTTTTGGGCGTCTGGTTTTTGATCAGGCAGATCTTGGCCGTGGTGCCGCCCATGTCAAAACTCAGCACTTTGTCCAACCCGTAGCGCGCTGCGACATGAGCCGCGAAAACCGCGCCCCCAGCGGGGCCGCTTTCGACCAGCCGCACCGGGAAATCGGCCGCATTCTGGATTGAGATGATGCCGCCACCCGAATGCATCAGGAAGATCCGGCATTTGACACCTTGGGCGCGCAATTGATCCTCGAGCCGACCCAGGTATGAGGCCATCAGTGGCTTGATATAGGCGTTGGCAACCACCGTGTTGAACCGCTCATACTCACGCATCTGAGGCGAAACCTCGGACGAGATCGAAACCGAAACGTCAGGCAGTTTCTCGGCCAGAACCTCGCGCACCAGATGCTCGTGAGCCGGGTTGAGGTAGGAGTGGATCAACCCTACCGCCACCGATTCAAACCCAGCTTGCGCAATCTTGTCCACCACCGCTTCGACATCGGCGCGGGTCAGAGCAACCAGAACTTCGCCACGCGCATCGACGCGGCCGGGAACGGTAAAGCGCATGTGGCGTGGCAGCAGCGGGTCAGGCAGTTTGAGGTTCAGGTCATACTGCTCAAACCGGCTTTCGGTGCGCATTTCGATCACATCGCGGAACCCTTCCGTCGTGATCAGCGCCGTTTTCGCCCCCCGGCGTTCGATCAGCGCGTTGGTCGCAAGCGTGGTGCCGTGGATGATCTGGTCAATCTGGCCCGGAGTGATCCCCGCCTTGGCACAGACCTGCTGCATCCCATCGATGATTGCGTCTTCCGGCGCGGCATAGGTTGTCAGCACTTTGGTTGAAAATGTCTGTCCATCCTTTTCCAGAACGACATCGGTAAAGGTGCCGCCGATATCAACGCCCAGTCGGATAGAGTGTGAGGTCATGCCCGTGCCCGCTTGAAAGAGTACCTGTCAAACGCGACTAAAACCCAGCTCGGGACGAAAAATCAAATTGCTTTAATTTCTACTCCTGATCAGTTTTCTTTATCCTATCTGCGGCCTGAGCTGTGCGGCGATTTCCGCCGCATGTTCCACAAAACGGGCGGCCCGCGTTGGATCGTAGCGGGCGAAAAACCGCAGCGGCTCGGCCGTCCAGTCGGATTGAAGTTCCAGCAGGGCACCCGCGTCGATCTCACGCTGGACTAGCGGGCGTGGCAGCAACGCGATCCCGAGACCTTCTGAGACCATTGGAACGCAGGCGGACAATGCGTTTGAATGCACGATTTTCTGCGCATCCAGCCCACGTTCCTGTGCCATCGCATGCAGGCTGTGCCCTGCAATTGTGTGGCGAGCATGGGTCAGAACGGAGAATGCGAAAAACCGGTCGACGCTGCGCCCTTCGGGCAAGGCCGTGGCGAGTGTCGTATTGGCCACCCACACATAGTCTTCGCCGGTCAGCTCCCGCGTTCCGTCCAGGTCTGTTTTGAACGGCCCGTTCTGCACGGCAAGATCAAGCTGCCCCTCCAGCAGCTTTTCATCAATCGTGCCGGACAGGTCCACCACAAGCTCGACGCTCAGATTGGGATAGTGCTGTTTTAGGCAACGCAGAAAGTCCTGCAGCCATGTGCAGGCGACCAATTCGGTGACGCCAAGACGCAGCCGCTCCTGAATCAGATCTTGTCGATCGGCCTCTTCCAGCAGGGCTTCGGTTGCGCGGAGAACCGTTCTGGTTTTCTCCAACAGCGCCTCTCCCTTCGCTGTCAGACGCACGGACCCTGCATCGCGATGCAGCAGCTTTGTGCCTAATGCCTCTTCCAGCGTGGCGATGCGTGACGAGATATTGGGCTGCGTCGTCGCAAGCGCGTTGGCCGCGGCGCGGAAGGTTCCCATATCGACCACGAAGGTAAAGGCTTCGAGCTGTTTGAGCGTGACTTGGTTCTTTATCATTCAAACTTTTGAGCATCAGAGAAACTGATCGTCAATCGTTCAGGGCAAGAGCCCGTCCGTTTGATGTCTGGTCGGTAGAGAATTGGTTTGCCTGCGGCGGCGAATAGGGCGATCAACGGGGCGACTCGACCACGTGCCGGAAAACAGGAGGCAAACATGAGGCTTGGCTATCTTGGGTTTGGAACCATTGCGCGGGCCTGCGCCGAAGGTTTGGTCAGCGATGGGCATGACATTGTTGTCAGCGAAAGAAGCCGGGCCAACTCATCCGAGCTGTCGGCTCGCTTCGACACTGTGACCGTGGCTAACAATCAGGGTGTATTGGATGCCAGTGACGTGGTCTTTGTCGGATCGACCGCCGAACAGGCCGAGGCTATGCTATCCGCGCTGCAGTTTCGCGAAGGCCAACGAGTGATCTCATTCATGGTTGGCATCTCGCCGGAACAGGTTCAGGCCCTCGTTGCACCGGCCACGTTCGAGACGTTGATGATCCCGTTCCCGTCCATTGCCTCGGGCGGGTCTCCGGTTCTGGTCTTTCCCGCGTCGCCAACGGTTGAGGCCCTCTATGGCGGTTCAAACACTGTGATCACCATGAAGTCCGAGAGTGATTTCAACGAGTTTCTGGCCGCTCAAGCCCTGCTATCGGTTGTAGCGAAATCGCTGGCCGTTGGGATTGACTGGCTGGGCCATAAGACCGGCAGCGCCCATGAGGCCGAGAAATTCCTGCGTCTGTTGATCGGAGGGTCGATCATGGCCGCGCCGATGGAGACCGAGAACGCGATGGCCGATCTTGTCGAATCCCTAAACACGCCGGGCGGGCTGAACCAGCAATTGCGAGAGTACATGGCCGATCGCAACACCTATGACGATCTGGTCCAAGGGATCGAGGTCTTGTCGGCCCGCCTATCCGAGGGCTGATTACCCGTACTGTACGCGCGCGCGACGACATCATGTCGCTGATGCGGGATGCGTTTATCCGTTGGGATCGCCGCGACGACCGCTATGTTAAACTTTCGCGGTTTGACATTGGCCCTTTGGTCTGGTGATACCCCTCATCGGATCAGACGCTTTTGTCGACCGAAGCTGAAAAGGGTAATCAGGTGCGCGCCAAATCTACGTTCGTGACCCCGCTTCCAACCCAATGGGTTGGGCCGATTCTGTTCAGGGGGGATCTGGTGTCCGGAGAGGTCAGCGTCCCTCTGGCAACGTTCGAGACGCCCTTATGGCCCTCCACCGCGCGCGGTGCGGGTGTTTCGCGGCATGCAGGCGGCATTCAGGTCACCCTGGTTGATGAGCGGATGACTCGCTCCATCGCTGTGCGGGCGCAGGATGCGGCCTCGGCGCATCAAGCCTGGCAACGGATCGAGGCGCAGACGGACAAGGTGGCTGAGATCATATCCTCGACCAGCCGCTTTGCCCGCCTGATCAAGCTGAATCGCCAGATCGCTGGGAACTTGCTGTTTATTCGGATCGAGTGTTCCACCGGGGATGCCTCGGGTCACAATATGGTGACCAAGGCGGCTGAGGCGGTGTTGAACTGGGTCTTGGACGACCAACCGCATTTGGCCTACGCGTCGATCTCGGGCAATCTGTGTACCGACAAAAAGGCATCCGCTGCGAATGGGCTTTTGGGGCGGGGCAAATACGTCATTGCCGAAGTGGAAATCCCGGGCCGACTGCTGCGGCGCATGTTGCGCACAACGCCAGAGCAGATGGTTGCGCTCAATCTCGAAAAGAACCTGATTGGTGGCAATCTTGCGGGATCTCTGCGCAGCGCCAATGCGCATTTCGCAAACATTCTGCTGGCCTTCTATCTGGCCACCGGTCAGGACGCCGCGAATATCATTGAGGGCAGCCAAGGTATCGTTCATTGCGAGGCGCGCGGTGAAGATCTGTATTTCTCATGCACCTTGCCGAACCTGATTGTCGGTTCGGTCGGGGCAGGCAAAGGCAATGAGCAGGTCGAAGAAAGCCTGCGCCTGATGGGGTGCAAGGAGGAACGCGAGGCGGGTGAAAACGCCCGTCGGCTGGCTGGCATCTGTGCCGGTGCTGTGCTGTGCGGTGAGCTGTCTTTGATGGCCGCGCAAACCAATCCCGGAGAGCTGGTGCGCACCCATATGGAACTGGAACGATGACCAAGCCCAAACCCGCCGACCGCAGCGTGGCCGGGCGCAAGCTGGACCATCTGCGCGCCGTTCTGGAGGACCCCGACGTCGAACGCGGGCGCAGCGGGTTTGACGCGATCTCTCTGACCCATCGCGCCTTGCCTGAGCTGGATCTGGATGCAATCGACACCAGCACCCGGTTTCTGGAAAAGCCGCTCAGCTTTCCGCTGCTGATTTCGTCGATGACGGGTGGAACCGGTGATGAGATCGCAAGGATCAATCGCAACCTTGCAGAGGCGGCCGAGGCGACCAGGGTGGCGATGTCGGTCGGCTCACAACGCGTGTTATTCGCCGATCCTGCTTCGAAGGGTAGTTTTCAACTGCGCGATGCCGCGCCGAGCATACCTCTGATCGGCAATATCGGCGCGGTGCAGTTGAATGCGGGGCTAGATGCAAACCACTGTCTTCAGGCCGTTCAGGCGCTTGAAGCCGACGGGCTGTATCTGCACCTCAATCCGTTGCAAGAGGCCGTGCAGGTCGAAGGGGATCGCGACTTTTCCAACCTGTCTGGCAAGATCTCTGATCTGGTGTCGAAAATGTCGGTGCCTGTGCTGATCAAAGAGGTTGGTGCCGGGCTGTCCGGCCCTGATGTCGAGCTGGCCTATGACGCCGGTATACGCCATTTCGACGTGGCCGGTCGCGGGGGTACTTCCTGGAGCAGGATCGAATATCACCGCCGCGCAGACGAGCAGGACGATCTGGGGCTGGTTTTTCAGGATTGGGGCCTGACGACGGTCGAGAGTCTGCTTGAAACTCGGGACGTCTTGGTCAAAAAGACCGACCCAACAACACTCATCGCCAGCGGCGGTTTACGAGACGGTGTGGACATGGCCAAATCTATCATTCTGGGCGCAGATCTGTGCGGAATGGCCGCTCCGTTTTTGGCCGCAGCGCAGGAGTCGCGCATGCAGGTCATCCGTCAAATCGAAAAGTTACGTCGCGAATTTCAGACGGCGATGTTTCTTTTGGGCTGCGCCGACGTATCTCAGCTGAAGGCAAATGTCTCACTGATCCGATCAAGGTCAAAGTTTTGGTAATCTCTACTGGTATCAGCGCGATGAGCTTTTTTACGCCTCATCGCTATATTTCGCTGGACACTCTGGCCCAGCATCACGGCATCGACCCGGCCAAGTTCTCGCGTGGGATCGGGCAGGAAAAGATCGCCATGCCCGGGCATGACGAAGATGTTGTGACCTTGGCCGCCGAGGCCGCGAAGCCGATCATTGATCAACACGGAGCAGACGGGATCGACACCATCTTGTTTGCGACGGAAACAGGGATCGACCAATCGAAATCGGCGGGTATCTATGTGCAGCGGCTTCTCGGGTTGCCGTCGAACCTGCGCAATGTGGAACTGAAGCAGGCCTGCTATTCTGCCACCGCCGCCCTGCAAATGGCCTGCGCTCATGTGGCACGCAAGCCGGATCGTAAGGTGCTTGTGATCGCCTCGGATATCGCGCGCTATGATCTGGACAGCTCGGGCGAGGCGACGCAGGGGGCCTCAGCCGTTGCGATGCTGGTCACGGCCAATCCGACACTGTTGGAGATCGGCACTGTCTCGGGCCTTTTTACCGAAGACATCATGGATTTCTGGCGCCCCAACCACCGGCGCACACCCTTGGTTGACGGTAAGTACTCGGCGCTGCGTTATCTCGGGGCGCTGGTGGAGTCCTGGCGCGATTATCAGGCAAATGGCGGTTTGCCCTACGATGGGTTTGCGCAGTTCTGCTATCACCTGCCATTCTCGCGTATGGGCGAAAAGGCGCATCTGCGTCTGGCGAAAGAGGCAAAAGCCGAGGCTGATATGCAGGCCGCTTCGCCGGGGATGATCTACAATCGCCAGGTCGGGAACAGCTATACCGCGTCGATGTACCTTGCGATCCTGTCCACGCTGGAGAACATCGATAGCGATCTGGCTGGCAAGTCCTTGGGACTGTTTTCCTACGGGTCCGGCGCGACCGGTGAGTTCTTTGATGCCAAGGTGGTCGAAGGCTACCGCGATCATCTGTTTGCTCCCCGCCACCGGGAAATCCTAGAGGACCGGACCGCCGTCTCATATAATGAATATGTTGCCCTTTGGCACCCGATGAATGGCGAGGACGGGACAGATACGCCCATGCCCGATGAGGCAAAAGGGCGCTACAGACTGGCAAGCATTGACGACAACAAGCGCATCTACGTTGACCGCACCGCATGATAAAGTCTGGGCCCACGCGCCCGGTAAGCTGATCCTGTCCGGAGAGCATTCGGTTCTGTACGGCATGCCCGCGCTGGCAATGGCTGTGGCCCGCTATACCGAAGTGTCGTTTCAGCCGCTGGGCTTGGGTGAAGGCCTGAAGACCGCGTTCGAGAACCTGTCGTCAGGCGAATACTACCCTTTGAAACTGTTGTCTCAGTTCAAGTCGTCACTGGATCAGCGCTTTGATCAATTCACGCGCGGCGAGTTGGATGTCCACAAGATCCTCACGCGTCCGGATGATCTGGCGGTCTATACTCTGGCCTCTTTGTTGCATGACAGCCTCGCAGCGCCCGGATCCGTGATCCCCGGCATTGGTGCGATGAACAGCAAACTGGCCCCGGGACAGCTGGCCAGTCGATCAGAGCTACCGATCGGCGCGGGTATGGGGTCGTCTGCCGCCATCGTCGCGGCAACAACGGTGTTGTTCGAAAACCTGTTGGAGCGGCCTAAGACGCTTGAAGAGAGGTATGAGCGGGTCCGGTTTTGCGAGCGTCTCAAGCATGGGCGTGCAGGGCCGATAGATGCCGCCGCAGTTGTCCGAGGCGGCCTTGTGCGTGCAGGCGAAACGGGTATCGCGGCGCCGGAATTGCCGCTGGATCATGGTTTACTGACGGGGAACGGGTGGTATTGGGTCCTGCACGGCCGGCCTGAAAGCAGCACCGGCGAATGCGTCAGTGCGGTCAAGGCCGAACACGCACAGAACGACGCCCTTTGGCAACGTTTCGGCGACTGTACGACCGCGTTTTTGACCGCGATTGCCTCGGGGCATGACCCGGACGATGCGATTTCCGAAAACCAGCGATTGCTGGAAATGATCGGTGTCGTGCCAGACCCTTGCCAAACGTTTGTCAGACAGATCGAAGGCATTAGCGGTGCGGCTAAAATCTGCGGTGGGGGGTCTGTACGCGGTGATTTCGGCGGGGTGGTTCTGGTGCACATGGAGGACCATGACAAAATGGCCGATTTCATGTTGGGCTATCCTCAGATGCAATGGTCCGCGCTGCGTCTGGCCTCGGCAGGTGCAGCGATGGGCAAGGCCCCTAGCCGCAGCTCAGACGGGGCCAATTCATGATACGGGCCAGCGCACCGGGATCGGTCATGATGACCGGAGAACATGCAGTCGTTTATGGCTCCAGAGCCATCGTGGCCGCGATTGAACAAAGACTAACGGTGACGCTGCGACCGCGCACCGATCAACTGGTGCGTCTCTCCTCCGAGATTGCCGAAACGCAAACGGTCGATTTGGATCAGGTGCAAGCTGCAGGGCCCTACAAGTTTGTCCTTGCTGCAATCGCCATGCACAGGGATGCGATTGACGTCGGGATGGATATCTCGATTACGTCGGAGATTGACCCGACGCTTGGGCTGGGGTCGTCCGCCGCCGTGGCCATTGCCGCTCTGGGGGCCGTTCTCACGGTCACGGGTCAGCCGTTGAACGGTATTCACTCCAAGGCCTATCAGATCATTCAGGACATTCAGGGCCGCGGCAGTGGCGCCGATTTGGCCGCCAGCTTGCAGGGCGGTATGCTGGCTTACCGCGCTCCACCAAACCCAGAGATGGTGGCACTGCCTCACCCTCCGACGATCAGCCTGCGATACTGTGGATACAAGACCCCCACCTCGGTTGTGTTGCAAAAGGTTGCTGAACGGATGATCGTAAGAGAGGCCGAGTTCAAAACGCTTTATGCCGATATGGGTGACTTGGCCGATCATGCCATCAATGCAGCAAAGGACCGCGATTGGGTGGCCTTCGCGGACGCCCTGATGAACTATCAAAACCGGATGGAGGATTTGGGTGTGAGCGACGAAACCTTGAACCGGATCATCACATCGGCCCGACAGGCCGAAGGAGTCATGGCGGCCAAGATCTCGGGCTCTGGCTTGGGCGATTGCGTTCTGGCCCTGGGAGCGCCGCCTGACGCGTTCACTCCGATGACACTGGCCAGCGAAGGACTGATCATACATGACTGACGCCGTTCAGACCCTCATTCAGCAAGCGATGCGAGACGCGGACGGGGTTCAAAGCTTCAGCGCCTATGCCCCAAGCAATATTGCGTTGTCGAAATACTGGGGCAAGCGGGACAGAGCGTTGAATCTGCCGCTCAACAGTTCCTTGTCGATCTCTTTGGCGGAATGGGGGTCTCATACAACTGTCGAGCCATCCCAGAGCGGGTCGGATCAGGTTTTGCTGGACGGTCAGCCTCTGCCGCCGACCTCAGAGTTCGCGCGCAAGGCGCTTGCGTTTGCGGATTTGTTTCGCGGTGGCCGCGATGTGCCACTGATGATTTCGACCAGAAACACAATTCCGACGGCGGCCGGTTTGGCATCCTCCGCCTCGGGCTTTGCTGCGTTGACCCGCGCGCTATGTGGCAGTTTCGGGTTGGACCTGCAAGCACAGGACATGAGCCTGATCGCCCGATTGGGCAGCGGCAGCGCAACCCGTTCGCTCTGGCACGGCTTTGTGCGTTGGGACAAGGGCATGCGCGCTGACGGCGGTGACAGCCACGGCGTGCCGCTTGAGCCGGTATGGCCGGAGTTCCGCATTGCCATTGTCGAGGTGGACACAGGCCCGAAACTGCACTCGTCCCGCGATGGAATGAACCACACAGTCGATACAAGCCCTCTGTTTTCCAGCTGGCCCGAGATGGCCGATCGGGACTGCAAGACCATCGAGCAAGCGATCAATGAGAGAGACTTTGAAACCCTAGGCCAAACGGCCGAGGCAAATGCGTTGGCCATGCACGCGACCATGCAAGCTGCGCGCCCTTCGCTGACCTACCTTTCAGATCAAAGCTGGGTGATCCTGCATCGTTTGTGGCAGGCCCGCAAAGATGGTCTTGCAACCTATGCCACGATGGATGCGGGGGCGAATATCAAGCTGGTTTTCCTGAAAGAAGCCGAGGCAGATGTCCTGCAAGCGTTTCCTGACGCCCGCGTGATATCTCCGTTCGAATGGTCAAACGCATAGAAGCCACGACACAAGATTGAGTGGTCGCCGCTGCCGAACGTGTCACGCTTTGGAAGGTGACCGCGCGCGATCCAATGCACGCTCACCAGGCGTTGGAGGTTGGCAATGCCCTCAAGTCTTCCTGCCCTTTGGCGGGCAATAGACTTTCACCAAAGGCTTCGCTATCCAACTTGCAGGCTCAGCGCCTTGCCGAACAGGCTCAAACACTTGTAGCAAGGGCAGTGGATATGACGGCCAACCCAAACGACAGAGCCTCTACAATGAAACTCACGCAGGATCCTCATTCGATCCGGTCTGGTGACCGGGAAAAGGTTCTGGAAGTGGCCATCGGTCGCGAGGTTCGGGCCTTTCGCAAGCAACAGAACACTACTGTTGCCGAGTTGGCGCAGGTTACCGGCCTGTCGATCGGGATGCTGTCCAAGATCGAAAACGGCAACACGTCGCCTTCGCTGACCACGCTGCAACTGCTGGCCGATGCGTTGTCGGTTCCGCTGACCAGCTTTTTTCGCCGTTTTGAAGAACGTCGCGACGCTGTCCACACCAAGGCCGGTGAAGGCGTCGAGTTAGAGCGTGAAGGTACGCGGGCGCATCACCAATACAACCTTCTTGGCCATTTAGGCGCCAATGGTTCGGGCGTGATTGTCGAGCCTTATCTGATCACTCTGACCGCGGAATCGGATGTTTTCCCAACCTTCCAGCATGGCGGGATTGAAACGATCTATATGCTGGAGGGTGAGGTGGATTATCGCCATGGTGATCGGGTTTTTCCGTTGAAACCCGGTGATACTCTGTTCTTCGACGCGGATGCGCCACATGGACCTGAAAGATTGGTCAGCCTGCCAGCGCGGTACCTGTCGGTGATCAGTTACCCTCAGACAAGCTGATCCGCCTTTTAAAAAAATGTTGATGATCAGCTAGCCGAATGGCGCGTTATCCGGACCTACAGGGGACGGCGTATTACTGTGCGCTCAGAGATTAGGCAAAATTTGCCTGGTAGGAAAAAACATTTCCTCTAGTTATTGAGGATCCGATGTTTTGTTGCTAGCGTACATGCGTAACGAAACACGCAAGGAGAGCTGTCTGCCATGTGCGGAATTGTCGGACTATTCCTTAAAGACCAGTCACTGTCGCCCAAGCTGGGTGAGATGTTGACGGATATGCTGATCACCATGACCGACCGTGGCCCCGACAGCGCTGGTATCGCGATCTATGGCGATCCATCTCGGGGCATCACGAAGGTTACCGTTCAGTCTGCAAACCCCGAACAGGACTTTGCCGGACTGGCGGATGAGCTGGGCCAGAGCCTGAATACCTCCGTGACCCAGACGATCAACGATACCCATGCGGTGTTGGATATCCCCGGCGATCAATTCGAGGTTGCACGCGCCGCGCTGGCCGAGATCCGCCCCTCGGTCCGGATCATGAGCCGAGGGGAGAGCCTTGAGATCTACAAAGAGGTCGGACTGCCCAAAGATGTTGCCGCGCGCTTCAACCTCAGCGGCATGACCGGAACGCATGGGATCGGCCACACGCGAATGGCCACTGAATCAGCGGTGACCACGATGGGTGCGCACCCGTTCAACACTGGGGATGACCAGTGTTTGGTGCATAACGGATCGCTGTCCAATCATAACTCGCTGCGGCGCAAGCTGCGCCGTGAAGGAGTACATATCCAGACTGAGAACGACACCGAGGTGGGCGCCGCTTACCTGACGTGGAAAATGATGAACGGCGCGTCTCTCGGCGAGGCGCTGGAAAGCAGCCTTGAAGATTTGGACGGGTTCTTCACCTTTGTCGTCGGCACCAAGGACGGGTTCGGCGTGGTCCGTGACCCGATTGCCTGCAAGCCGGCGGTCATGGCGGAAACCGATCAATATGTGGCCTTTGGCAGTGAATACCGCGCCTTGGTGAACCTGCCCGGCATTGAAGATGCCCGCGTGTGGGAGCCGGAGCCGGCGACGGTCTACTTCTGGTCCCACACAGAATTTCCCAACAAAAAGGCCGCGTAAAATGCAGACCTACGATCTTGAGGCCGACGGCCTGCGCGGGTTGAACGCGTCCTTGCAGGAGCAAAGCAAAGAGACCAACCTGACCAGCTGGGAGGTGGTGAATCCCAAGGGCAGCCACGCCATCGCGGTCGGGTTGGACGCACCGATCGAGGTGACCGTGAAAGGTTCGACCGGGTACTACTGTGCAGGCATGAACCAGCAGGCCACCGTGCGGGTCGAAGGCTCGGTTGGGCCGGGCGTGGCCGAGAACATGATGTCTGGTCAGGTGATCGTCGATGGCGATGCCAGCCAGTACGCTGGGGCCACAGGCCATGGCGGGCTGCTGGTGATCAAGGGCAATGCCAGCTCGCGCTGCGGGATCTCGATGAAGGGGATCGACATCGTGGTGCACGGCAACATCGGCCATATGTCGGCCTTCATGGCGCAGGCGGGCAATCTGGTGGTTTGCGGTGATGCTGGCGACGCGCTGGGGGATTCCCTCTACGAGGCGCGGCTGTTCGTGCGCGGCTCGGTTAAAAGCCTCGGCGCGGATTGTATCGAGAAAGAGATGCGCCCGGAGCATCTCGAGATCCTGAAGGATCTGCTTGACCGCGCAGGCAGCGATGCCAAGCCGGAAGAGTTCAAACGCTATGGCTCGGCGCGTCAGCTGTATAACTTCGACGTCGACAACTCGGCCGCTTATTAAGGATGAAGGGTATGAAAGATATGGACGATCAGACCCCCCGCACCGTGCCGATCCAGTCGGCGACTTTTTCCAACCCGATCAACGCCGAGATCCGCCGCGCGGCGGCCACCGGTATCTATGATATCCGGGGTGGAGGCGCCAAACGCAAGGTACCGCATTTCGATGACCTGCTGTTTCTGGGGGCCTCCGTCTCACGCTATCCGCTGGAGGGCTATCGCGAACGCTGTGATACCTCGGTGACGCTGGGCACGCGTTTTGCCAAGAACCCGATCCAGTTGGATATCCCGATCACCATCGCAGGTATGAGCTTTGGCGCGCTTTCGGGACCGGCCAAAGAGGCCTTGGGCCGCGGCGCTTCAGCGGCCGGCACTTCGACCACGACTGGCGATGGCGGTATGACGCCCGAGGAACGCGGCCACTCGACCAAGCTGGTCTATCAGTATCTGCCCTCGCGCTATGGCATGAACCCCAACGACCTGCGCAAGGCTGACGCGATTGAGATCGTGGTGGGGCAGGGGGCCAAACCCGGCGGCGGCGGCATGCTTCTGGGCCAGAAGATCAGCGACCGCGTGGCCGAGATGCGGACCTTGCCCAAGGGGATCGACCAGCGCTCGGCCTGTCGCCACCCGGACTGGACCGGGCCGGATGATCTTGAGATCAAGATCCTCGAATTGCGTGAGATCACCAACTGGCAGGTGCCAATCTACGTCAAGGTCGGCGCGACGCGGCCTTACTATGACACCGCACTGGCGGTAAAAGCCGGAGCCGATGTGGTTGTCATGGACGGCATGCAGGGCGGCACGGCGGCCACGCAGGATGTGTTCATCGAACATGTGGGCATTCCGACGCTGGCCTGTATCCGACCCGCAGTGCAGGCGCTGCAGGATTTGGGGGTGCATCGCGAGGTGCAGCTTGTGATCTCGGGCGGTATCCGCACCGGGGCAGACGTGGCCAAGGCGATGGCGCTTGGCGCGGATGCGGTGGCGATAGGCACCGCGGCTCTGGTTGCCCTTGGCGACAACGACCCGAAATGGGAAGCTGAGTATCAGAAGCTGGGCACCACAACCGGGGCCTATGACGACTGGCATGAAGGGAAGGACCCCGCGGGCATCACCACCCAAGACCCCGAGCTTGCCGCGCGTCTTGACCCGGTTGATGCCGGGCGACAGCTGCGCAACTACCTGAAGGTCATGACGCTTGAGGCGCAGACCATCGCGCGGGCCTGCGGCCACAATCACTTGCACAATCTTGAACCCGAGGACTTGTGTGCCCTGACGATGGAGGCGGCTGCGATGGCAAAAGTGCCCCTGGCAGGCACCGACTGGTATCCGGGCAAGGCCGGGTTCTGATCTGACATTCGGAAGGCGCGGTCCCACGAGGCTGCGTCTTTCTTCTATTGGGATTGATAAACAGGGAAAGGAAGGCCGACCATGACGACAGATCTGGCAGCTTTCGCCAAAGAAAAAGGCGTCAAATATTTCATGATTTCGTTCACCGACCTGTTCGGTGGACAGCGGGCCAAACTGGTTCCCGCACAAGCCATTGCCGACATGCAGAAAGAGGGCGCCGGTTTTGCCGGGTTCGCCACTTGGCTGGATATGACCCCCGCGCATCCCGACATGCTGGCGGTGCCGGACCCGTCCTCGGTGATTCAACTGCCATGGAAGCCCGAAGTCGCTTGGGTTGCCGGTAATTGCGTGATGCAGGGGCAGGATGTGGCCCAAGCCCCACGCAACGTGCTACGCCGTCTGATCGACGAGGCCGCCGAGATGGGCCTGCATGTAAAAACCGGCATCGAAGCCGAGTTCTTCCTGCTGACCCCCGATGGCGAGCAGATCAGCGACCCGTTCGATACCGCGGAAAAACCCTGTTATGACCAGCAGGCTGTAATGCGCCGCTATGACGTGGTGCGCGAGATCTGCGACTACATGTTGGACCTTGGCTGGGGCCCGTATCAGAACGACCACGAGGACGCCAATGGCCAGTTCGAGATGAATTGGGAATTCGATGATGTTCTGAGAACCGCCGACAAGCATTCCTTCTTCAAGTTCATGACCAAATCCGTGGCCGAGAAGCATGGGCTGCGCGCCACTTTTATGCCCAAACCGGTCGAAGGGCTGACGGGCAATGGCTGCCACGCCCATATCTCGGTTTGGGACGCGCCGGGCGCGGATGCGAAGACCAACGTGTTTGCGGGCGACGGCGACGGCCCTACCGGAGAGGTTGGGCTAGGCGAGCAGGGCAAATACTTTCTCGGCGGCATCATGAAACACGCCAGCGCGTTGGCGGCGATCACCAACCCGACGGTGAACAGCTACAAGCGCATCAACGCCCCGCGCACCATGTCAGGCGCCACATGGGCGCCCAACACAGTGACATGGACCGGCAACAACCGCACTCATATGGTGCGCGTCCCCGGCCCGGGGCGGTTCGAACTGCGCCTGCCCGATGGGGCGGCGAATCCGTATCTGCTGCAGGCGGTGATCATCGCCGCCGGTCTGTCGGGCATCCGCAGCAAGGCTGATCCGGGACCGCGCTACGACATCGACATGTACGCCGAAGGCCACACTGTCACTGACGCGCCCAAACTGCCGCTGAACATGCTGGATGGGTTGCGCGAATACGACAAGGATGCCGAGTTGAAAGAGATGATGGGGCAGGAGTTCTCTGGCGCTTTCCTGAAGATGAAGCATCAGGAGTGGAACTCGTTCGTGTCCCACTTCTCGAACTGGGAAAAACAACATACGCTGGACATCTGAGAGCAAAAAAGAGGCCGCAGCAAAAGCAGCGGCCTCGGTCTTTTTGGCCACGCCTTTAGCGCGCAGGACCACGCGCCAGATATGCTTATCTGTGTGGAGAAATTGGCGACCTTGCAGGACCCAGATCAGGTCCTGCGCCTAGGGTTCGACGTCCTGCAAAATCGGAACCGAGAATTTGGTGAGCAATCCTGACAGTTCCGGGCGGCATGAGCCACAGTTTGTACCCGCCTGCAAGAGCCTGCCAATTTCATCGACATCACCGATGTTCTGGGTACCGATGGCCCGGACGATCGTATTGAGTCCGACCCCGAAACAGGAGCAGATAATCGGCCCGCCATCCTCGACGCCGTTTGCGGATCGTCCGGACAGGAGATGATGAGTTTCGGCATCGGGCAGGGTTGCAATATACTCCCTCATCAAGGTCACAGGTTCCCGAGAGACAAAGAGAACAGCAAGGACGCGTGGACCGTTTGATAGAGCGATCCTGAAAGACCCCCGCTTAGGGTCTTCGACCGATGTGGACAGGGCGTCCGGTAGTTGGAACCAGTCTCGGGCCGTTTTCTCCCAGTCCGAGGGCATCTCATATCCCGCCAGCTCTGTTCTGTAGCCGTTTTCGGTTTTCGCCGTTGCCCTATACTCTGCCGCCGGTGACGGAGGCGTCGCGGAGACTGCAAAACCATACCAACCCGCCTTCATGGGTTGCAGGGACACGGCAGCGGCTTTGCTTTCGGGTTGGCCTGACACAGGATCTGTGACGCCGGGTATCAATGCATCGACACGGGCCGAGGGGGCTGTTTCGCCTGTCCAGTGGATCGGCGCGAACACCTGTCCGGGCGCGACGGCATCGGTTGCCTTTAGTCGGAAGATACATGCCCCGACCGCGCTTTTGACCTCGACCAAGCTGTCGGGGTCTAGCCCGAAACGATCCGCATCATCCGGGTGAACCTCAATGAAAGGCTCAGCAAAGTGCGACGACAGGCGCGGTGACAGGCCAGTGCGGGTCATGGTGTGCCATTGGTCCCGTGTACGCCCGGTGTTCAGAAGGAACGGGTAGCGGTCCGAGGCCTTCGCCTCGGGCGGTCTGTGGCTGACCGGGATCAGGCGGGCTTTGCCGTCAGGGTGGAAGAACTGCCCGTCGCCAAAGAACCTCCCTCCAGTGCCGTCAGGCGTCACCGGCCAGCGGGTTGGTTGCAGCTCGGCATAGTCGTCGTCCGACAAGTCAGCATATCCAGAGATGTCGAAATCGCGCCCAAAGGGTTTGGCCACCAATGACAGGGCAGCGTATTCGCGGAAAATCTGCGCAGGCGAGGTATAATTGAACGCCTCTTGCCACCCCATACGGCGGCCCACCTCCGCGAGGATGTCCCAATCGGCCCGCGCATTGCCCGGAGGAGTCAGGACGGCGCGCTGGCGGCTGATCGTGCGGTCCGAGTTGGTAACGGTGCCGCTTTTCTCGGCCCATCCAGCTGCGGGCAACACCACATCTGCGACGCGGGCGGTGTCTGTATGTTCGGTCAGGTCGCTGACAACCGTGAAGGGACAGGCTTTGATGGCGGCCTGCACCCGGTCGGCCTCGGGCATGGTGACGGCGGGGTTGGTATGGATCACCCAGAGAGCCTTGATCTGCCCTTTTTCGATCTCTCGAAACAGGTCGACGGCTTTCAGCCCCGGTTTCTTGGGCATGTTTGGTGCAGCCCAGAACCGCTGAACCGCCGCGCGGTGGTTTTCGTTTTCGATATCCAGATGGCAGGCGAGCATATTGGCCAACCCACCGACTTCTCTCCCGCCCATGGCGTTCGGCTGCCCGGTGACGGAAAACGGCCCCATGCCGGGTCGACCGATCCGGCCCGCAGCCAAATGGCAATTCAGGATCGCGTTGACCTTGTCCGTCCCGCTGGAAGACTGATTGACACCTTGGCTAAAGATCGTGACCACGCGCTCGGTCCTGATCCACATGTCGCAGAAGGTGTCGAGGTCTTTTTGATCCAGATCGGTCGCCGCCGGGTTGTCCTTTTGCGCGGCGGCCAATGCGTCGGTGAACCCTTTCGTATGGCTCAGAAAACCCGCGTCGACCTTTCCGGATTCGTGAATGCGGCCAAGCAGATAGTTGAATAGGGCCACATCGCTGCCCGGTGCCAGAGGCAGGTGTAGATCCGCCTGATCGCAACTTGCCGTTCTGCGCGGGTCGATCACAACGATCCGGGTCCCACGCGCCTTACGTGCCGCCATGAGCCGTTGATAGAGAACCGGATGGCACCACGCGAGGTTTGAGCCGACCAGAATAACCAAATCGGCCTGATCCAGATCCTCATAGGTTCCGGGCACGGTATCTGTGCCAAAAGCGCGTTTGTGCCCGGCCACGGTGGATGCCATGCAGAGCCGCGAATTGGTGTCGATATTCGCCGACCCGATGAACCCCTTCATCAGCTTGTTGGCGACATAGTAGTCCTCGGTCAGCAATTGCCCCGAGACGTAGAAGGCAACACTGTCCGGCCCGTGCGCCTTGATCGCCGATGAGAACCGATCCGCAACCAGTTCAAGGGCGTCATCCCAGCTGACATCCTCACCAAATGCGCGCGGGTTTCGCAGGCGGTGGTCGAGGCCGAGGGTCTCACCCAAAGCCAAGCCCTTCGAACAGAGCCGGCCATGGTTTGCCGGGTGGTCCGGGTCGCCGCGTACGGCCAGCCCTCCGGCCCCGTCGGGGCGCAGCAGGACGCCACAGCCGACCCCGCAATAAGCGCAGGTCGAGCGGACCTCGGGCAGGCCAGTGCCGTCCATCAGGCGGCGCTCCGGTGAGAGACTGTGCTGGCATCCAACAGGATGCGCCCGCCTTCGAGACGCACCGGATAGGTGGCGATCTGCCCCTCGTCAGCGCCCTGCGCCTGACCTGTGTTCAGGTCGAAGACCCAGTTGTGCAGAGGGCAGGTGACCGAATGCCCATGCACGATCCCCTCGGACAGCGGCCCGCCTTTGTGGGGGCAGCTGTTGGTGGCGGCGAAGACCTCGGCCTCGGCGGTGCGGAAGACCGCGATACAGCCGATATGCGTTTTCACCAAACGCGCGCCACGTAGTGGGATGTCTTCGATATGTCCGATGTCAATCCAGCTCATTCCGCGGCCTCCAGTGTGAAATCTGCGATCGGCGCATAGGTCTGCGCCTTGTCTTTGACGTGTTCCGCCCACGGATCCTTGCGGTAGATGCTTTGGGACAGTTCGAACCGTTCGACCAGAGCGGCACGGTTCTCCCGGTCCTCGACGACCTGAGCCTTGACCCAGTCCATGCCCACCTTGCCCAGCCATTTATACAAGCGGTCCAGATACTTGCCGCCTTCGCGATAGGCCTGAGTGACGGCCATCACGACCTCGATCGCTTCGTCTTCAGTTGGAACCTGACACAGGAGCTCGGTCTCTTTGACGTCCATACCGGCGGCCCCGCCGATGCTGATCTGGTACCCTGATTCCACGCAGACCACACCGATATCCTTGCAGGTCGCCTCGGCGCAGTTGCGCGGGCAACCTGACACCGCCAATTTCAGCTTGTGCGGGGTCCAGGAGCCCCACAGGATTTTCTCAAGCTTGATGCCTAGACCCGTGCTGTCTTGCGTGCCAAAGCGGCAATGATCGGTGCCGACGCAGGTTTTGACGGTACGCAGCCCCTTGGAATAAGCATGCCCCGAGACCAGACCGGCCTGGTTCAGATCAGACCAGATGGCGGGCAGATCTTCACCCTTCACGCCCAACAAGTCGATGCGCTGACCGCCGGTGACTTTCACCGTGGGCACGTCGTATTTGTCCGCCGCATCCGCGATGGCGCGCAATTCTTCGGGGGTGGTGATGCCTCCCCACATGCGCGGGACAACGCTGAATGTGCCGTCTTTCTGGATGTTGGCGTGCTTGCGTTCGTTCACGAACCGGCTTTGCGGGTCGTCTTGGTATTCCAGCGGCCAGTCGGCCAGAAGGTAGTAGTTGATTGCAGGGCGGCAGACATGGCAGCCGTTCGGCGTTGTCCAGCTTAGCTCTTGCCAAACGGCGGCCTGGCTTTTTAGTTCCTGCCCCTTGATCAGACGGCGTACATCTTCATGGGTCAGATCGGTGCATCCGCAGATCGGTTGCGCCGTTGGCATTTGGAACTCATCGCCCAGAGTGACTTGCAACACCTGTTCAACCAGCCCCGTGCATGTCCCGCAGGATGCGCTGGCCTTGGTGCTTGCACGCACGGCGCCCAGATCGCTGGCACCTGCGTTGATCGCCTCGACAATGTCACCTTTGCATACGCCGTTGCAGCCGCAAATTTCCGCCTCAGGCGGCAATGCTGCAACGGCTGAAAGAGGGTCCGCGGTATCTCCTCCCTGATAGGCGGGCCCAAAGATCAGCGTCTCACGCATGTCTTCGATACTGGTGCCGTCCTTGATCAGCCCGAAGAACCAACTTCCTTCGGCAGTGTCGCCATACATGACCGCGCCGATCAGACGATTTTCTTCGATGACCAGCCGCTTGTAGACGCCGCGCGAGGGGTCGCGGAATACGATATCCTCGCGTCCAGGCCCATCCGCGAAATCGCCCGCGCTGAACAAATCGCAGCCGGTGACCTTCAACTTGGTCGAGAGGGTTTTCTGAACAAACGCAGCCTCTTCGCCCAACAGCGCCTGCGCCGCCACTTTCGCCTGATCATAGAGCGGCGCGACAAGGCCAAAGACCGCCCCTTCATGTTCGACGCATTCGCCCACCGCGTAGACATCCGGGTCCGAGGTCAGCATCTGGTCGTCAACGTGGATACCGCGCCCTGTGGCCAGACCAGCCTCTTGCGCCAGAGCCGTATTGGGGCGAATACCCACGGCCATGACCAGCAGATCACAGGGCAGTTCGGTCCCGTCGTCCAGAAGCAGCGCGCGGACTTTGCCATCTTGCCCGAGGATTTCTTTCGAGTTCGCCTGCAGGCAAATCTTGATGCCTTTGTCTTCCAGCGATTTCTTCAGCAGATAGCCTGCGGCTTCGTCCAACTGGCGTTCCATCAGATGGCCCATGATGTGAACGACGGTCACGTCGACCCCATGCGCGGCCATACCCGCGGCGGCCTCAAGCCCCAGCAGACCTCCGCCGATGATGACAACCTTGTTGCCCGAGCCCATGCCCATCATCCGCTGGGTGTCTTCGAGGTCGCGATAGGCGATCACGCCGTCCAGATCATGACCGGGTAGCGGGATGATGAACGGATTTGACCCTGTCGCAATCACCAGCTTGTCGTAGGGCACATGTCCGTTGACGCCCTCGACCACCTTCATCTCACGGTCGATCTTGGCCACCTGCTCGCCAAAGCGGCAGGTGATGCCACGCTCGGCATACCAGGCGTCGTCATGGGTGACGATCTCTTCGTATGTCTTCTCACCCGACAGGACTGGGCTGAGCATGATGCGGTTGTAGTTCCCGCGCGGCTCGGCGTTGAACAGGGTGATGTCGAACGCATCCGGCGCGGTGTCAGTCAGGTGTTCCAGCACCCGGCCTGAGGCCATCCCTGCGCCAATGACAACAAGTCTTTGCTTCATGATCTCACTCCGCTGCAATCGCCTTGGGGGCGCGCGATTTCGGCTTGGCGCCGTGTTCGTATTCTTCGAGGAAATCGAGGACCTCCTGCCGGTAGGCGTAGTAATCCGGGTGCTCCAACAGGGCCTTGCGTGTGCGTGGACGCGGTAGGTCGACATTGGTGATCTTGCCGATCGTCGCCTGCGGGCCGTTGGTCATCATCACCACGCGGTCGGCCAGAAGGATTGCCTCATCCACGTCGTGGGTGACGCAAATTGCGGTGACCTTGGTGCGGGACCAGACCTCCATCAGAACTTCCTGCAATTCCCAACGGGTCAGGCTGTCGAGCATTCCAAACGGTTCATCCAGCAGCAGCAGCTTGGGAGACAGAGCAAAGGCGCGGGCGATGCCGACGCGTTGCTTCATACCGTTCGAGAGATCCGAGGCAGATTTGTCCATCGCGTCAGCCAGTCCGACGCGTTCCAGATAGTACTCCACCACATCCTGCCGCTCGGAGATGCTGGCCTTGGGATAGACCTTGTCGACGCCAATCGCGACGTTCTCCTTGGCGGACAGCCAGGGGAACAGGTTGGGCGATTGGAACACCACCGCGCGTTCCGGGTCGGCCCCTTCGACATGGCGGCCATCCAACTTGATCGCGCCTTTCGAGATGTCGTTCAGACCCGCAGCCATAGTCAAAACCGTGGACTTGCCGCAGCCGGAATGGCCGATCAGCGAGATGAACTCGCCCTTGTCGATCTTCAGGTCGAAATCCTCAACGACGGTCAGGGGGCCTTTGGGCGTCGGATACACCTTGTGCAGCTGCGAGAAGTCGAGGAAGCGGTTCTCGATCATCCCTTTCTGCGCCTCGGCGACCGCTGTTGGAACCCCGTGGATTGGGGTGACATCCGGCAGGATACGAGAGCCTTCGACCTTGGCCTCGATCCCCACATCCATCAGGTATTTGGTGACGTCCGAGCGCAGGCGTTTGAAGGTCTCGTCGTTGTTCATCGCACCACGCTCGCGCGGACGCGGAATCGAAACGCGGAATTCCTGCCCCAGAGTGCCATCCGGGTTCAGGGCAATGATACGGTCGGCCAGAATGATCGCCTCATCAACGTCATTGGTGATGAGGACACAAGTTTTCTTGTCGGCTTCCCAGATATGTTCGATCTCATCGGCCAGATTGGCGCGGGTGAGCGCGTCGAGCGCCGATAAAGGCTCATCCAGCAGCAGAACTTCGGGGTTCATCGACAAGGCACGCGCCACGTTGACCCGCTGGCGCATCCCGCCGGACAACTCCGCCGGGCGGCGCGATGCGGCATGGCTGAGTCCAACCATCTTCACATAGTGTGCGACTTTCTCGGCTTTCTCGGCCTTGCTGAGGCCGGGAAAGACCGTATCCACTGCCAGACCCACATTGCCGCTGACCGTCAGCCAGGGCATCAGCGAGTAGTTCTGGAAGACTACGCCACGCTCAGGGCCCGGACCCTTGATCGGAGTACCTTTGAATGTGACCTCGCCCTTGGTTGGCGTATCCAGACCGGCCATCAGGTTGATCAGGGTCGTCTTGCCAGTGCCCGAGAAGCCGAGGATCACCAGAAACTCACCCTCTTGCACGTCAAGGTCGATGCCTTTCAGCACATCGGTGCGTGCGGTGCCTTCACCGAAGGATTTCGAGGCGTTCTTGAAGCTCAGAATGCTCATCTCGATCACCGGTTATTCGTGAAGGTAAACAGGGATTGCAGCGCGTACATCACGCGATCCAGCAGGAAGCCGATGATGCCGATGGTGAATACTGCGACCATGATCTTGGCGAGCGAGCTAGACGAGCCATTCTGGAACTCATCCCAGACAAACTTGCCCAGACCGGGGTTCTGCGCCAGCATTTCCGCGGCGATCAGAACCATCCAGCCGACGCCCAGCGACAGGCGCAGGCCGGTGAAGATCAGCGGCAGAGCAGAGGGCAGCACCAGTTTTGTGATCTTGGTATAGGTGTTCATTTTCAACACCTTGGAGACATTCACTAAGTCCTTGTCGATCGAGGCTACACCTAGCGATGTATTGATCAGTGTGGGCCACAGCGAACACAAGGTGACGGTGATGGCCGAGATCAGGAAAGACTTGGCGAACCAGCCGTCATTTGTGACGTAAACGGCCGAGACGATCATGGTGACGATCGGCAGCCAGGCCAGCGGAGATACCGGTTTGAAGATCTGGATCAGCGGGTTCAGCGCGGCATTGGCGGTCGGAGACAGGCCGGCCGCGATGCCAAGAGGCACGGCGACCACTGTGGCGATCAGAAAGCCGAAAAACACCGTTTTGATCGAGGTCCAGATTTGCTGGTAATACGAAGGCGCCCCGGTAAAGGCGACTTCCTTCACCTTTTCGGGCTGACCGGCATCAATGAACTTCTGGTTGCGCTTTTCGACCATCGCTTCGAATTTGGCGCGCTTGGCGGCCTTGGCCTGTGCGTCTTCGTTCAGGCTGACCATCTCACTCCAGACCTGCGCAGGTCCGGGCACCGCACCAAGCGAGGTCTGCACCTTGGGGGCCAGTGTGGCCCAAAGCAGCAGAAAGGCACAGATCGACAGCAGGGGAACGATCAACAACCGCCAAATCTCGGTCATCTGGGCGCGTGGGTTGTCTCCTGCGGCGGCCTTCAGGACGGGCGTAGCCCAGCTGAGGCCCAACACCTGGAACCACTTGTCGGCTGCGTTGATGCGGGTGAAAAGGCGGGCGCGACGTTCCTCTCGGGCGGCGTCTGCGTTGAATTCGGGATCGACCGTTGTCATCTGATGTGTCCTTGCGATGGCGGGGCACTTTGGGGTCCGCGCCCGGCGAGGGCCGGGCGCGGCGTTTGGGGGATTAGCCTTGTACGTCGGAACCGACGATCTTCTGCTCGCCCTTCAGACCGATGGACAGGCTTTCGAGATAGGCGTTGGGGGTGCGGCCGTCATAGGCGATACCGTCGATGATATCTTCGGCCGGGGTCGGGGCTTTATAGCCGTCGCTGTCCCATGGGAAATCAGCTTCGTTCGCCAGCCCTTCGTCGACCAGCAGGCGCGCGGCCTCGAGGTAAATTTCGGGCTTGTAGACCGACTTGGCGACTTCGTCATACCAGCTGTCGGGCTTGGCCTCGGCGATCTGACCCCAGCGGCGCATTTGAGTTAGGTACCAGACGGCGTCAGAGTAGAACGGGTATGTCGCATTGTAGCGGAAGAACACGTTGAAATCGGGAACCTCGCGCTTGTCGCCCTTTTCGTATTCGAACGTGCCGGTCATCGAGTTGGCGATGACGTCATAGTCCGCGCCAACATATTCCGGACGGCTTAGGATCTCGACTGCCTCGGGGCGGTTGGCGTTGTCGTTCTCATCCAGCCACTGCGCCGCGCGGATCAGCGCTTTGGTCACAGCCAGAGTGGTGTTTGGGTACTCTACGGCGAACTCGGCCGTGATGCCGAAGACCTTTTCAGGGTTGTTTTTCCAAAGCTCATAGTCGGTGATGACCGGAACACCGATGCCTTTGAAAACGGCCTGTTGGTTCCACGGCTCGCCCACGCAATAGCCATAGATCGTACCGGCCTCCAAAGTGGCGGGCATTTGCGGCGGAGGCGTCACAGATAGAAAGACGTCCGCGCCGATCTGACCGGTCACGTTTTCGGGGCTGTAATACCCCGGATGCAGACCACCAGCGGCTAGCCAGTAGCGCAGCTCGTAGTTATGGGTCGAAACTGGGAAGACCATGCCCATGTTGAACGGCTTGCCTTCGGACTTGTATTTCTCAACGACCGGTGCCAAGGCCTCAGCACTAATCGGGTGCTGCGGGCGACCGTCATCCATCTTTGGGATATTGGGCTTCATTTCTTCCCAAATCTCGTTAGAGACGGTGATGCCATTGCCGTTCAGGTCCATCGAGAAAGGCGTGATGATATGGGCTTCGGTCCCGTATCCGATGGTCGCCGCCAAAGGCTGGCCTGCCAGCATATGCGCGCCGTCAAGTTGCCCGCCGATCACGCCGTCCAGCAGCACTTTCCAGTTGGCTTGCGCTTCCAGCGTCACGAACAGACCCTCTTCCAGGAAGTAGCCCTGTTCGTAGGCGACGGCCAACGGGGCCATATCCGTCAGCTTGATAAAGCCAAAGGTCAGTTCGTCTTTTTCCAGTTCCAGCTCGGCCAATGCCGGAGAGACAAGCGCGGTAGACGCAATAAGGCCCAGAAGTAGCTTTTTCATCTCGATCCCTTTCGGTTCAGCCCAATCGCGTTGGGCAAACAAAAAAGCCGCCGACACACACCGCCGGGAGGATTGGCGGGTGGTCGAGCGGCTCTGCTCTTGGTGGATGCCCATTTCGGCGGGCGAATTCTTACGGTGGGCGTCGTTGCCTGCCGTTGACCCGATTAAGCCTTGTCGGGTTTGGGTCGTCATCCTTTTTTGGCATTTCAGAGGTACTTTTTCTGCAATGCAGCGTTGTCGAATGCTGCACTGCAAAAAAATTAGGCAATCTTAACCGGTCGGCTCGAAAATGCGCCGGTCGAAAAAGACATTCGGGGGCAGAATCAGGCTGCCATGGGTTGAGGCCACAGCGGTTGAGGTGGGCAGCGCGCCCTCCAGCTTTTCCGAGGCTCCCGGTGATTCCACGCCCAAACCCTGCAGTTCACGACGATAAAGATCGCTGCGAAAGACCTTGGCGGCCTGACGCTCGGCGGTTGCGACATCCAGCCCGTTTCGCAGGGCCAATTGATGCGCCATCCATTTCGCCTGGCTGCGCCACGGGAAGGTGGCGGCCCCATCAAAGAACTCGACGAACCCGTCAACATGACGCTGTTCGCCGCGGGCAGAGATCGTGAACTCTCCCATCAGGGCGCGGTCGATCAGTTCGGGCGAGACGTTGAGATAGGATTTGCGGGACAGCATCTCGGACGCGGTTGTGCGGCTGTCTTCACTTGATAGCCAACGCCCGGCGCGCCAGACAGCCCGCATCAGACTGCCGAGCAGATGTGGCTCTGTCTCGGCCCAGTCGTTGCGCACCGCCAGAACCTTTTCCGGAGCGCAGGTCCAGATCGCCTGACCCGGCAGAAGCAGACTGCCGACATTGTCGTCGACCGCGAAGGATCCCCAGGGTTCACCCACGCAGAAGGCGTCGATCTCGCCTCCTGCGAGGGCCTGTGCCATCAATGGCGGCGGTACGGTGCGGATTTCCACCTTTTTCGAGGCCAGCGGCGTTCCCGCCACCCAGTAGCGCAACAGTTCGACATGCATCGAGAAAGGGAAGGGGACGCCAAAGACGAGAACGTCTCCGGCGGCTTTTGCCAAGGCTACGCCGGCTTTGGCGGCATCGGCGAAATCAAAACCATATCCCTGATGTGCTAGCCGCCCGGCCAATTGCGTGCCAATGCCAATCACGGTGCCATTCATCGACAGCACCGACACGGCCGAAAGCGGGGTTGCGATACCGCCAAGTCCCAAGGCCATCGCCACGGGGACCGGGGACAGCAGATGCGCCGCATCAACATGCCCGAAGGCCAGCATGTCGCGCAGAGATGACCAGGATGGGGCAGGGCGCAGATCCAGCGAAACGCCCTCGGCGTGATCGAACCCCATCTCGCGCGCGACAATCAACGGGGCGGCATCGACCAGCGGCATGTAGGCGACGGGCAGGGTGACGGTCCTCATGACAGCAACCCCGAGGCCGTAACCAAAGCCTCGGCGACCTCGGCCACCCTGCGGTTCTGGTTCATTGCGGTTTTGCGCAACAGGGCATAGGCCTCATCCTCGGGCACGCCTTTGGCTTTCATCAACAATCCCTTGGCGCGATCGATCACCTTGCGTTCTTCCAGAGCGCGGCGGGTCTCGGCCAGTTCGGTCCGCATCTGGCGCAGCACCTGAAACCGGGCGATGGCCGTGTCGATCACCGGCTTGATCCGCTCGGCCTGCAGGCCGTCGACCACATAGGCTGAAACACCCGCCTCAACAGCGGCTTTTGCCAAACCTCCGGCCGCACCGGACACAAACATGGCGACGGGACGCTCCAAGGGACCTGAAGCAACGGTCAATTCCTCGAGCATGTCGCGCGACGGATTGTCGATATCAATTAGGACGATATCGGGGCTGTGGGTGGCAATCTTCCGCGCTAAACCAGATGCATTGCCGATCACGAATACATCGACATCTCCGGACTCCTTCAGCGCATCCACGATGGCAAAGGCCCGGTCTTGGTTCTGTTCTACAACAACAACTGTCAGGTTCTGGCTCATACGGAGTCAGTTGGGCGCGCCGCATGGGGTTGGCAACAGATCGATTGCTGCGCTTGCAAAGGGACCACAAGTGTAGATCAATTTTTGGGCGAACAACGTCTGAGTGCGTATTCTTCAGGCAATCACAGGGCGCAGCTATTGGTACTACCTAGGGGTCAGAAGCTTTCGTTCGATATAGTCGCCGCATCAGGGTCGGCGTCAGGTACATCGGAATCTGGTAGGCCCCGATAAAGACCATGATCGGCGCAATGACCTCGGGCGGCAAAGCGACAAAGAACAAGGCAATATTGCGATTGCCTGCGATCAAAGAAACAGCCGTTGCTTGTGCTGGTGGGCTCCGCCTGCGCAATAGGCTGGACATCACGGCCTGAGCGCCAAAGTTGATCACGCAGGCAAAAGCGACCCAAAACAGCGCTATGCCGGGGGCCTCTAAGGCAGTCGCGCTGAGTGATGGCATCAGGCCGATGACAAAGACCGCCAGGGTGATCGCGCCCAGCCCTTCAAGATTGCTGAGCGTGGACGCGGACGGGTTTCTGAGGACAGTCAGGCGCAAGACGATCGCGGCGGAGGCCGCAACGGCGATGGTCAGGAACAAGCGGGCCGAGGCACCGGTGACGGCGCGAATATCCTCCAGCTCTGGCATGAGCCAGAAGACGGGCAGCGCCGTCAGGGGCAAAAGCGCGGTTCCCACCACCACTAGCCGCACTGCGTGTTCCGCCGGGTGACCCATCATCAGGCACATGTTCGGGCTACCGGAAATCGAGGGCGCTGCGGCGACGATGAGCAGCGACAGGAAGATCGGCGAACTCATCCAGCCAGCCGTGTATCCAATAGCCAGAAGCGTCAGCGGCACCGCAAGTTGCAGTGCTGCAATCGTGCGGATCACGCTGCGCAGGTCTGACAGCGAGCCAATGAGTGTTTTTGGCTCCATCCTCAGGACGGTTACGAACAGAAGCACCATGACGAGCGGCGGCAACAGCGGGCGCATCGGCTCGGCGAGGCTAGGCAAGAGCAGACCGGCAACCAGCCCCGCGACCAGTACAATGGGGCCATTGCGGGCCGCCAGATGTAGCGGGTTCAAGTGGCGCTACCCGCCGGGGCTCTGACGCAGGTTCTCGGGCAGCCAGGTAGCCAGTTCAGGGAACCAGATCAGAACAAATACCATCAGCACCATGATCAGGAACATCGGAATGGCGGCGCGGGCGATATAGCTCATCTCGTGGTTGGTCATGCCCTGCATCACAAACAGGTTGAAGCCGATGGGCGGCGTGATCTGGGCCATCTCTACGACAACGACGATGAAGATACCGAACCAGATCAAGTCAATGCCAGCATCGCGGATCATCGGCTCGACCACGGCCATGGTCAGCACGACCGAGGAGATGCCGTCCAGAAAACACCCCAGAATGATGTAGAAGACCAGCAGCACCATGAGCAGCTCGAACCGTGTCAGTTCCCACCCGGCAATGAGGTCGGCGAGGCCTCGGGGCAGGCCAGTGAAGCCCATCGACAACGACAGGAAGGCCGCGCCTGCAAGGATCAGGGCAATCATCGCGCTGGTGCGCGTTGCGCCCATCAAGCTTTCGGTGAAGGTCTTCCAGTTGAGCGAGCCTTGACCGGCGGCCAGCAACAGCCCTCCGATCACGCCAAAGGCGGCGGCTTCGGTTGCAGTGGCATAGCCCAGATACATCGAGCCAATCACCACCGTGATCAACAGGATCACCGGCAACAGGAAGCGAGAGTTGTGGATTTTCTCGCGGAAGCTCAGCTTGGCTTCGACGTTGGGCTGCCAGTCCTTGCCAAGTTTCGAATAGATCGCAACATAGCCCATGAACATCGCGGCCAGAACGAGGCCGGGCAGGATGCCGGCAAAGAACAGCTTGGTGATGGATTCATTGATGGTGACACCATAGACGATCAGCGTCAGTGAGGGCGGGATCATCAGGCCCAATGTAGCCGCTCCGGTCAGGGTGCCGATGATCATACGTTCGGGGTAATTTCGCTTGCGCAGTTCCGGGATCGACATTTTGCCCACGGTGGTCAGCGTGGCCGCAGATGAGCCAGACACCGCAGCGAAGACCGTGCAACCGACGATATTGGTATGCACCAACCCGCCGGGCAGAGGGGCCATCCATGGCGAAAGCCCCTTGAACATATCCTCGGATAATCGCGTTCGATACAGGATTTCCCCCATCCAGATGAACATAGGCAGCGCGGTCAGGGTCCAGGACGAAGACGCGGACCAGATCGTGGTGATCATGACGTCGCCGACGGGGCGGGTCGTGAACAGCTCCATCCCGACCCAGGCGACGCCCATCAGGGCAAGGCCGACCCAAACTCCGGTGCCCAGCAGGGTGAAGAGGACGAAGATGAACAGGATGATGATCGAAAGGTTTTCCATACGCTCATTCCCCCTGGCTTTGGTCGGCCAGATCGGGGGTGATGCGGTGATCCCCCTTGAACAGCACGTGGAGCAGATGGTCGGTTAGTGCGACGGCGAGGATCACGGCGCCGATCAGCATGGCGGATTGAGGAATCCACAGGGCTGTTCTGTCCTGCCCCTGACTGACATCGTTGAATTTCCAGCTCCAATAGACAAAGCGGTAGGCGTACCAGCAGAAATACCACATCACCGCTGTGCCGATGGCGAAACACCAGATTTCCAGAACACGCCTGAATCCGTCCGGCACGGCGTTCAACAGAATGGATACACGGATATGACTGCCTCGGTTCAGCGCATTGGCAAAGGCCAGAAAGGACGCGGCCGCCATGGCGTATCCGGCATAGTCGGGCGCGCCGGGAAAGACCTCTCCGGTCCAGCGGGCCAGCATCTGCACCACGATCAGCAGCAATATGGCGATCAGGCTCAGTGCGGCCAGAACGCCTGCGGCCTGATAAATGAAATCCAGAACGGACCGAAGCCCACGCATAACCGCCATACTGTCCCCGCTTAGTTTGTTTTTTTGAGATGGTGCGGGCGGCAGAAGGACCTGCCGCCCGATTTGGCGTTATTGCTGCGCGGCGTTGAACGCATCGACGATGGCTTTGCCCTCGTCGCCCGCAGCCTCAAGCCATTCGTTGGTCATGGTGACGCCGATTTCTTTCAACTCACCCACCATCTGGTCAGAGGCCGGACCAACGGTCATGCCACCGTCGCGCAGACCTTGCAGTGTGAAGCCGGTATATTCCTTGGCGCGCCAGTTACCGGCATACTCGGCCAGCTCCGCACAGGCTTTGATGACGTTCTTGTTGGCGTCAGACACACCAGACCAGACGTCCGAATTGACCATCACGTAGTTGCGCGGCAGCCAGGCGTCGACTTCGTAGAAATAGTTCAGGCTTTCCCAGACCTTGCGGTCATAGCCGGTCGAGCCGGAGGACACCATCGAGTCCGCCACGCCCGTTGCAAAGGCCTGGCTGATCTCTGCGGCTTCAATCGTCACCGGCAGCATGCCCGTCAGTTCAGCTAGACGTGAGGTGGCGTTGTTGTAGGAGCGGAACTTGATGCCTTTCATATCGGCGACCGAGTTCACCTCATTCTTGAAGTACAGCCCCTGCGGTGGCCAAGGCACGGCGTAAAGCAGCGTCAGGTTTTGCTCGGCCAGCAGGCTCTCGATCGAGGGCTTGGCCGCTTCCCACAGCTTGGCGCTGTCGTCGAAGGACGTGGCAAGGAAGGGGATCGAGTCGAAGCCGAACAGCGCGTTTTCGTTCTGGTGGCCGGACAACAGGCGCTCGCCAATCGGGGCCTGCCCGGTCTGGATTGCGCGCTTGATATCGGCACCTTTGAACAGCGAGCCCGAGGGGTGGGTCACGATCTCGATCTCGCCGCCGGTTCCGGTTGTTACGCATTTGGCAAATTCAGCACCCGTCGCCGAGTGGAAGTTCGAGGCCGAATAGGCCATCGGCATGTCCCATTTCTCGGCCATGGCGGGGGCAGCCGCGGCGGCGGTCAATGCGGTTGCCGCGAGAAGGCTAGTGAGTTTCTTCATGATAGTCTCCCTATTGTTATGCGTTGGACTGGCTTCTTGAGCCGAATTATTCATGTTGCGAACCGTGCTGGCGCGTAGATGCTGGTATCTGTGTTTGGCGTGCGCTCTGCGATCATCTGAGCCAGCAAACGGCCGGTTTTTGGGCCGCCGGTCAGGCCGATATGGTGGTGGCCAAAGCCCATATAGGCTCCGGAAATACCGGGAACCTCACCGATGATCGGGATCGAGTCCGCAGGGGCCGGTCGGTGCCCCATCCATTCAATTTCCTCCTTCCATGTCACGCCGGGCAGGGCTGCTCGGGCGTTCTTGCGCAGCAATTCAAACGGCGCGCGTGAGGGCGGAGCGTCCAGCCCGCCAAATTCGACAATACCCGCCAACCGTATGCGCCCATCCATCGGTGTGGCAACAAATTTACCGGAGGCCACCATGACCGGGCTGCGGGGCATGGCCGATGGTTCAACCAGTTCCAGATGGTAGCCGCGCTCGCTTTCCAGCGGGACCGTGATGCCCAGCCGTTTGGCCAAAGGCCCGGACCAGACGCCCGCGCTGACGATGGCCGTGTCGCAGGAGATGGTCTCGCCGCCCGCGCGCACGCCGGTGACTTTGCCTGCTTCACGGATGACATCCTCAACCTCGGCGCGCAGAATGCGCCCGCCATTGGCCTCGACATGGGCGGCAAGGTCTTTCACATAGCGGCCCGGATCTCTGATATGGCCGTGATCCGCCAGCCGGGTCGCAAATGAGATGTCGCGACTGAAGACAGGGTCATAGTCATGCAAGGCCTGCCCTTCGAGCTCATCCCAGTGAAACCCATGCTTGCGCCGGATGCCCCACCCAAAGGCGTCCCCTTCGAAATGAGCCCGGTCGCGGTAAAGGAACAGATAGTCCGACGGGAGCAGCCATTTCTCCGCCCCTGTCCCTTCGGCTAGGGCCTTGTGGTCGTTCAAACTGTCGCCAATGATCGGAGTCAGGGCGGCGGCGATCCGGTCTACCTCGTGGGCTTTTGCATGGCTCAGATAACGGGTCAGCCAAGGCACAAGCTTGGGGAGGTAACCCCATTTCATGAACAGCGGCTCAGATGGGCTGAACAGCATGCGGGGGGCTTTGCGCAGCAGGCCCGGCACTGTCACCGGAACGATTGAGCAGGAGGCAAGTACCCCGCCATTGCCATGAGACGTCCCCTCGGCAGGTCCTGCTTTGTCAATCAGGATTACATCATGTCCATCCCGCTGCAGCCAGACCGCGGCCGAAACGCCGACAATCCCAGCACCGATGATTGCAATGGTCTTCCTGTCGCTCATGCTGCCCCCGATTTCGCAACCGCATAGTGGTTGAGCTTGGCCAGATCCGGCCTGCCGCCCAGTCCGGGGTCGTCTGGCACGATGACTTGACCGTTCCGCACCTCGAAAGGGGTTTCGAGGATATCTTCTTTCAGAAAATAGCTGGCCTGATAGAACTCACAGCCCAATGTGATCTCGGGCGTTGCGGCGATCATGTGGGTACCGGCCAGATGGGCCAAGCCTGCTTCGAACATGTCGCCGCCATAGGCGCTCAACCCATGGGCGGCGGCCATGCGGGCGACCGTTTGACCCCGTGTCAGACCGCCAGACTTCATGATCTTGATCGAAACGCCATCGCAGATCCCTTCGTTTGCTGCGCGCTCCATGTCCTCGGGGCCAAAGACGCTTTCATCGGCCAGCAGAGGGACGTCGATCATCTGCTTCAGCTGGGCCATCATGCCAAAGTGCTGCGCCCGTACCGGTTGTTCGATGAAGTCGGGTTGAAACTGGGCCACGTCGCGCACCTGCGCCGGGGCGTCCTCAATGCTCAGCCCCTGATTATAGTCCACGCGGACGGCCATCTCGGGGTGGTTCTGGGCCAGATATTCAAGCCGCATGATGTCGAACGCATGATCCTTGAACCCTGTCTTGAGTTTCACGATCCGCACGCCATCATCGCGCAACCGCGCCAACAGGTCGATATCCTGCGCAAAGTCAGGATTGGCGATGGAGCAGCTTAGCGGGATCGCATCACGGCACTTGCCGCCCAACAAGGCCCAAACCGGTAGGGCGGAGATGCGGCCAGTCAGGTCCAGCAGCGCGGCCTCCAACGCGGCCTTGGCTTCGGTACAGTGGGCGACCGCGTGGGCGGCCTGGGCCATGATCGCGGCCCGGTCGGACAGGCGCGCGCCTAAAACCAGCGGGCGCAGATAGCGGTCCAGCGCGGCAAACGTGGCCTCGGGCGTGCCGGTAAACACCGACCAGGGCGAGGCCTCACCAAACCCTTGCGTGCCGTCCTCAGCGGTTAGTCTGAGGATGACGACTTCGCACACCCCCTCGACCGAACCGATGCCGTGATCCCGACGCGATGTCACCGGCAGCGCAAGATGCCATAGATCATAGCCCGTAATTTTCTGTTGTAGATCAGACATCCCACCTCCGGTCAGGACGCAGCCTGCCTTGACCGGAATATCATTTCAAATACTATATCTTGCTTATACTATCAGAAAAAGTGATGTTCGGATGTCCCTCAGATTTCGTCAGTTACAGGCTTTTCACGCGATCATGGAGACAGGGACGGTCACCGGCGCCGCGTCAGTGCTTGGCATTTCACAGCCGGGCATCAGCAACCTTCTGTCTCAGCTAGAGCGCGAGGCGCGTTTGCCCTTGTTCGAACGCACAAAGGGACGCTTGCTGCCCACGCCCGAGGCCGAGCTTCTCTATCGTGAGGTCGACACCGTGGTGCGCGGGTTGGATCACGTGGCGCAGGCCGTAACGGATTTGCAGAACAAACACCCCGGTCAGTTGCAAGTCGCCGCCCCGCATATGCTGTCATTCGGCTTCATGCCCCGCGAGATTGCGCGATTCTCGCAATCCCGTCCCAATCTGTCGGTCAGCTTTCAATCGCAATATTCGTCGAAAATTCAGGAATGGGTGACGTCGGGCCTGTTCGAGATCGGCATTGTCGAGATGCCCATTCTGCACGATACCCTAAATGCAAAGGTTTTTCGGTTTGAAACGCTGGCGACGTTTCCCGAAAACAGCCCTCTGGCCGCGCACGAGGTCCTGACCCCTGAACTGCTTGAAAAGGAGCCGTTCATCGTGATGGGGCCGGAGCATCAAACACACCGTCGGACCCGCGAGGTGTTCCAGAAGGCTGGGTGCGATTGGCGGACCAAGATCCACACGCATTTGTCGGAAAACCTGCTCAGCTTCGTCAAGGAGGGCATGGGTGTAGCCCTAATCGACCCGTTTACCGTGTCTTTCGATGGCGAGGACGGCTATCAAACCCGGCCGTTTCAGCCGCCCGTGATGCTGGATCTTGCGGTCATCACCGCCAAAGGCCGCCCGCTCTCCGCCATCGGGCAGGCGTTTCTGGCGCAGTTGATGACCTCGATTGAGACCTTTGCCGAGGGCGTGGTACCTGACGAACGGCAGACGAGCGGATAACGCTGTTGGCAAGTCGCATAAGGATGTGAAACTGTCGGGCGAATTCGACGCTCAGAACGCAGGAGGAGGGCAGATGATCGCACAGGGAGGGAAATCCATCTACGGAGCGTCGGTGGGTATTTTGATGCTCGACGCGCGGTTTCCGCGCATTCCGGGCGACATGGGCAACGCGACGACCTGGCCGTTTCCGGTGCTGTATCGGATCGTGCGCGATGCCTCGCCTGACCTTGTTGTGAGGCGTGGGGCCGAGGGCATGTTGAGCGCGTTTGTCGATGCAGCCCGTGACCTTGTTCGCGATGGCGCGGACGGCATCACCACGAATTGCGGTTTTCTGTCCTTGTTCCAGCAAGAATTGTCCGAGGCCGTTCCGGTTCCAGTCGTGACCTCGTCGTTGATGCAGGTTGAGATGGTCAATCGCACCCTCCCAGCTGGAAAGCGTGCTGGGGTCCTGACCATCTCGGCCTCGACCCTGACCGAGGATCATTTGCGAATAGCACAGGTGCCCGAAGGAACGCCGATCGGAACGACGGAAGGGGGGCAGGAATTCACGCGCGCAATTCTGGGGAATGAGGAGTCTCTGGATGTCGAAAAGGCGCGCGCAGACAATGTCGAGGCGGCTCTGCGGCTGCAAAAAAACCATCCTGAGCTGGGCGCAATCGTTCTGGAATGCACCAATATGTGCCCCTATGCGGCCGATATCCAAAGCGCGACGGGGTTGCCTGTTTTCTCGATTGTCAGCTTTGTGACGTGGTTCCAATCCGGTCTTTTGCCGCCAAGGTTCTGAAAACGCGTTACTGCGATAGGTTGGGAAAATTAAATAATAACAATGTATAAGACAGAATTTTTCTGCCCTCGCGTCAATTACTAAAAATTTAGTTTGACAGATGCGCGGTAAATCGCTGATGTTGGTTGCCATCCGGTTCGCGCCGGAATCCATAGTTTTTGGGAGGAAACAGATGCGGAGACATCTACTTTCCGCAGTGGCGGCGGCTGCCGTCATTGCGGGGCACGGTCCCGTTTGGGCCGACGAAGCCGCAGCACAACGTTGGATCGACGACGAATTCCAGCCATCGACTCTGTCGAAAGACGAGCAGATGGGCGAGATGAAGTGGTTCATCGAAGCTGCACAGCCTTATGCCGGTATGGAAATCAACGTTCTGTCAGAAGGCATTCCAACGCACTCGTATGAATCCGAGGTGCTGACCAAGGCGTTCGAAGAGATCACCGGGATCAAGGTCAACCACCAGATCCTCGGCGAGGGCGAAGTGGTTCAGGCCGTTCAGACCCAGTTGCAGACGGGCCGGAACCTCTATGACGGCTACGTCAATGACAGCGACCTGATCGGCACGCACTCGCGCCTGCAACTGGCCTATCCGCTGACCGACATGATGGCAGGCGACTGGGCGGCGACGACCTCGCCGACGCTGGATCTGGATGACTTCATGGGCATTCAGTTCACCACAGGTCCGGATGGCAAGCTGTATCAGCTGCCCGACCAACAGTTCGCGAACCTCTACTGGTTCCGCAAAGACTGGTTCGATGACGAAGCCAACAAGGCTGCGTTCAAGGAAAAGTATGGCTATGACCTTGGCGTTCCGGTCAACTGGTCCGCTTACGAAGACATCGCCGAGTTTTTCACCAACGACGTGAAAGAGATCGACGGTGTGACAATCTACGGTCACATGGACTACGGCAAACGCGCGCCTGACCTTGGCTGGCGTATGACCGACGCGTGGCTGTCGATGGCCGGTGCCGGTGACGTAGGTGAGCCGAACGGTATCCCCGTTGACGAATGGGGCATCCGCATGGAAGCGGGCACCTGTAACCCTGTGGGGGCCTCCGTCTCGCGCGGTGGTGCGGCCAACGGTCCGGCTGCGGTCTACGCGATCCGCAAGTGGGATGAGTGGCTGCGGGCATACGCTCCTCCAGGTGCGGCGTCTTATGACTTCTACCAGTCGCTGCCAGCGCTTAGCCAAGGCAACGTGGCCCAGCAGATCTTCTGGTACACCGCCTTTACCGCTGACATGGTGAAGCCGAAGTCCGAAGGCAACAACACCGTGGACGACGAAGGCACGCCGCTGTGGCGGATGGCGCCCAGCCCGCACGGCCCCTATTGGGAAGAAGGCCAGAAGGTCGGCTACCAAGACGTGGGTTCCTGGACGTTCCTTAAATCGACCCCCGAGGATCGTGCTCAGGCGGCTTGGCTCTATGCTCAGTTCGTGACGTCGAAGACTGTTGATGTGAAGAAGTCCCATGTGGGTCTGACCTTCATCCGCGACAGCTCGGTCAACCACGAGTCCTTCACCGAACGCGCACCCAAGCTGGGTGGTCTGGTCGAGTTCTACCGCTCGCCTGACCGTGTGGCATGGTCGCCGACCGGCATCAACGTGCCGGATTATCCGAAGCTGGCCCAGATTTGGTGGCAGCAGATCGGTGACGTGAACTCGGGCGCCTTCACCCCGCAAGAGGCGATGGATCGTCTTGCCGAGGAAATGGACATCACCATGGCCCGTATGCAGGCCGCGGATGAAAGTGCCGGTGTCTACGGTGGCTGCGGCCCACGTCTGAACGAGCCGCAGGATCCTGCCTTCTGGCTGGAGAAAGAGGGCTCGCCCAAGGCCAAGCTTGAGAACGAAAAGCCGCAAGGCCAGACCGTCAACTATGACGAACTGGTTCAGCGCTGGCAGTCTCAGTAAGCGATTGAAACCGGGGGTGCCGATTGCGGCATCCCCATCCCAAGACCAAGACAGCGCATCGCGCTGCGGGATCGGAATTCACGGACATGATCGAACTTAAAGACGCGACCAAACGGGTCGGGAACGTCATCCATATCAAACCCACATCCCTGACGCTGCAGACCGGCCATTTCAATGTGCTGCTGGGTGCGACGGGATCGGGCAAGACCTCTCTGATCAAGATGATGGCCGGGTTGGACCCGATCGCCTCGGGCAAGGTCTTAATGGATGGGCAGGATGTGACAAAGCTGAACACGCAGAAGCGGCAGATCAGCCTGGTCCACCAGTTCTTCGTGAACTACCCTCATATGACCGTCTTCGACAACATCGCCTCGCCTCTGCGCGTTGCCGGGATGGCGAAATCCGAAATCGAAGGCCGTGTGGAAGAGGCTGCCGATCTGCTTCAACTGCGCCCGATGCTGCATCGCCGCCCGCACGAACTGTCTGGTGGCCAGCAACAACGCACCGCCTTAGCCCGTGCGATTGCGAAAGAAAGCCGCGCCGTATTCCTGGATGAGCCGCTGGCCAACCTCGACTACAAGCTGCGCGAAGAACTGCGTGAGCAGTTGCCGGATCTGTTCGCCGGGCGCGGGGCCGTGGTGGTCTACGCAACCTCGGAGCCCGAAGAGGCGCTGTTGCTGGGCGGTCATACCGCTCTGATGGAAGACGGGTATGTGACGCAGTTCGGCCCGACGGCTGATATTTACCGGAATCCCGAAAATCTGGCCGCGGCACGCGTATTCTCCGACCCGCCGATCAACGTGGCGCGTATCACGGTATCCGGCGCACAAGCGCAGCTTGCCGGAGGCGGCGGTTGGGCGGTTCAGAACATGGCCGATGGCGAATACATGGTCGCTGTGCGTCCGCATCGCGTCACCCCGATCCGGACGTCCGAGGCCGACGTGGAGCTAACAGGCCGCGTGATCGTGACCGAACTGTCGGGATCGGACTCCAGCGCGCATTTCCGGCATGGCTCGGACGACTGGGTGTCTTTGGCGGCAGGGGTTCACCCCTATCAGGTCGGCGAGGATCACAGTTTCTATATGAACCCGGCGCATTGCCGGTATTTCGGCCAAGACGGCCAAAGGGTGGCCTGATATGGCACAGATCAAGCTTTCTAACCTGCGACACAGCTATATGCCCGCGCCGAAAGGCCCCGAGGATTACGCTCTGAAGGAAATCGATGTCACGTGGCGCGACGGCGGAGCTTATGCGCTGCTGGGGCCGTCTGGCTGCGGCAAGTCCACTCTGCTGAATATTATCTCGGGGCTGCTGACGCCGTCTGAGGGGAAGATTCTGTTTGACGGTCAGGATGTTACGGCCCTTCCACCCGATCAGCGCAACATTGCGCAGGTGTTCCAGTTTCCTGTGATCTACGACACGATGACCGTCGGTGAAAACCTGGCCTTTCCCCTGAAAAACCGAGGCGTCGACCCCGCCAAGATCAAACGGCGCGTCGATGAGATCGCCGAGATGCTGGACGTCACGGACATGCTGAACACCCGTGCCAGCGGCCTCAGCCCGGACAACAAGCAGAAGATCTCGATGGGGCGCGGACTGGTGCGCGACGATGTGAACGCGGTGATGTTTGACGAGCCGCTGACCGTGATCGACCCGCATCTGAAATGGAAGCTGCGCTCAAAGCTGAAAGAGCTGCACCAGAAAGTACAGGCAACCATGATCTACGTGACCCACGACCAGACCGAGGCGCTGACCTTCGCGGATGAGGTGGTCGTGATGCAAGACGGCGAGGTCGTTCAGATCGGTACCCCTGTTGAGCTGTTCGAGCGCCCGCAGCACACCTTCGTTGGCCACTTCATCGGCTCCCCCGGCATGAATGTTCTGCCCTGCGAGGCCAAAGGCGACCGGGCCGTGTTCGAGGGACATGAAGTGGTGCTAGAAGGCCCTACTCACGGCGACGGAGGACGCACCGATCTGGGTATCCGCCCGGAATATGTGGGCTTCGGCGATACCGGCATTCCGGCGCATGTCACCAAAGTGTCCGATATCGGCCGCCACTATGTGGTCAGCGCGATGGTCGGCAATACGGCCCTCAAGGCGGTGACCGAACATAGTGTGCCTGAACCGGGCTCAGAGGTCTTCCTGCAATTCAAACCAGAACAATCTCGCGTTTACCGCGACGGCTGGATCGCAACCGAGGAGCGCAGCTGATGAGAACGGAAAACCAAAAAGCCTGGTTCTTTGTCCTGCCGGTGTTGGCACTGGTCGCGTTCAACGCGCTGGTGCCGATGATGACGGTGGTCAACTACTCGGTGCAGGAAACCTTCGGCAACAACCAGTTCTTCTGGGAGGGGCTTGGCTGGTTCGAGCAAATCCTGCGTTCGGACCGCTTTCAGGCCGCGCTGGGACGGCAGTTCCTGTTCACCTTCCTGATCCTGCTGATCGAGGTGCCGTTGGGCATCATCGTCGCCCTGTCTATGCCGCGCAAAGGGTTCTGGGTACCGGTCTGTCTGGTGCTGATGGCCCTGCCGATGCTGATCCCGTGGAACGTGGTCGGCTCCATGTGGAACATCTTCACGCTGCCCAAGATCGGCCTGCTGGGCTACTTCCTGAATGACGTTCTGGGCATCAACTATGACATGACGCAACAGCCTCTGTCGGCTTGGATCACCGTCGTCGTCATGGATGTTTGGCACTGGACGTCGCTGGTTGTGCTGCTGTGCTACGCGGGCCTCGTGTCGATCCCGGACGCCTATTATCAGGCGGCGAAGATCGACGGCGCCAGCCCGTGGTCGGTGTTCCGCTATATCCAACTGCCCAAGATGAAGACTGTCCTGACCATCGCCGTTCTGCTGCGCTTCATGGACAGTTTCAACATCTATACCGAGCCTTTCGTCCTGACCGGCGGTGGCCCCGGCAACTCAACAACCTTGCTGTCGATCGACCTTGTGAAGATCGCGCTGGGACAGTTCGACCTCGGCCCTGCAGCTGCGATGAGCCTGATCTACTTCGCCATCACGCTGCTGGTCAGCTGGGTCTTCTACACTCTGATGACAAAGGATGACGCGCAATGAAGAAGCGGTCTCTTATCCCGATCCTCTATATCGCGTTCCTGATGCTGCCGATCTATTGGCTGGTAGCCATGTCCTTCAAGACCACGAACGAGATCCTGTCGGGCTTTTCTCTGTTCCCTCAGACCTTCACGCTGGAGAACTACACCACCATCCTCACCGATCCGACGTGGTACTGGGGTTACATAAACTCGATCATCTATGTGACGATCAACACGGTGCTGTCGGTCTGTGTGGCCTTGCCGGCGGCCTATGCGTTCTCGCGTTACCGCTTTCTGGGCGATAAGCAGCTGTTCTTCTGGTTGCTGACCAACCGGATGGCTCCGGCGGCGGTGTTCGCGCTGCCGTTCTTCCAGCTCTATTCCTCGATCGGGCTGTTTGACACCCATCTGGCCGTGGCCTTGGCGCATACGCTGTTCAACGTGCCGCTGGCGGTATGGATTTTGGAAGGGTTCATGCGGGGTATCCCGAAAGAGCTGGATGAAACCGCCTATGTCGACGGCTATTCCTTCCCGCGCTTCTTTGTGACGATCTTCCTGCCCAACATCAAAGCGGGTGTGGGTGTGGCGGCGTTCTTCTGCTTCATGTTCTCGTGGGTCGAGATGCTTCTGGCAAAAACACTTACGGCGGTTGAGGCCAAGCCCATCGCCGCCGTGATGACTCGTACTGCATCCAGCGCGGGGTATGAATTGGGTCTGCTGGCAGCCGCCGGAACCCTGACCATCATCCCCGGTGCCATCGTCATCTGGTTTGTCCGCAACTACATCGCGCGTGGTTTCGCGATGGGACGTGTGTGAGGTTCGATATGCGCAAACTTCTTATCATCCTTCCCTTCCTGCCCTCTGCCGCATTTGCCCAGCAGGCGGGTTGGGGCAGCGTCGGCCAGCAAGAGGAAAAAGGCTTTTCGTGGACCGATCCGCTGTGGCCTGATTTCTGGATGGCTTGGACGCCAGCCACGCTGGCTTTGTTCGTCGGCATCTTCTCGGCCATTGCACTTATCGGCGTGCTGGAAGGGTTCAAATTCCGCGATGGCATTGAACGCAAAGGCGTGCTGGGTCTGACCACAACGCTGGGCGACCGCCTGTTCATCACGCTGCTTGGCTCGGCCTATATCTTTCTGGCCTGGCTCGGTTTCGTGGGTCAACCGGTCTGGACACCGCTGTTTCTGTCCATCGGTTGGGGTTTCTTCGTTTTCTGGAAAGTTTAGGCTTTGACAAAACACGAAAGGATGCTTGTCTGACAGGCACACCAATCATGACGACACCAAGAGCAATGCGAAAGAAAAAGACGACAAATCTGCTGACCGAGGTTGAACTGGAGTTCATGAACGAACTCTGGGCCCTAGGGGAAGGCTCGGTGCGTGATGTATTGGACCGCCTGCCACCGGAACGGAATCTGGCCTATACTTCAGGTGCAACGATCCTGCGTATTCTCGACGAAAAAGGTTTTGTCGAAAGCCGTAAGGACGGAAAGACCCTGATCTACAGACCGCTTCTGGACAAGGATCGGTATCAGGCCCGCTCGCTTCAGAACCTTTCGCGGACGTTGTTTGACAACACACCAGCCTCGCTGGTTGCGCGCTTGGTGGATGATGCGGGTCTGAGCGAGGCGGATCTTGAGGATATTCGGGCATTGGTAGAAAGGAGACTGCAAAATGACAGCGGTTAAGCCGGTTCTCGATGCCTATCTCGAACTGAATTTTGTTCTGATCCTATCGGTCGTGTTGTGGTTCTCAGCCCGATTTGTTCTGTCTCGAACCTCGATGCGACTGTCCTTTTCCGATCAGTTTCGCCTGCTCAGAGCGCTGGTGCTTTGCCTTATGCTCAGCCCCGTGCTGGCCTTTGGGGTGGCGCATCTGTTCGAACTTCTCTGGCCCGGTCAGCCGATGGCCATCGGCGACGTGGCTGTTGCGGCCTATCTGAGGGGTGAGATCGCTCTGCCTGCAACCCAGTTTGAAACGCTTTTGAACACGCGCCAGCGCTGGGTCGAGGCCGCTTTGGATGGCAGCTCAATCTGGGCGATCGCCGCACTTGCGGCTTTGGCTTTGGTTTCAACCATGCTGGTCATCCGCGTGATCTGGGCGGCGCTGCAAATTCGTCAGACGGTCCTGGACAGTTTCCTGTGGAAACGTTCGGCCAAGGTGGATGTCCGTCTGTCGGATCACATCAAAGTTCCCTTTGCCGTGCGGGGCCTGCGCCGTCGCCACGTAATCCTGCCCAGCAACCTTCTTAACGATCGCCACGAATTGCGGTTCGCAATCGCGCATGAGTTCCAGCATGTGCGCAGCGGTGACGTCGAATGGGAGCTGGTGCTGGAGTTTCTGCGCCCGCTGTTTTTCTGGAATCCGGCCTATCACATCCTGCGATATCAGTTTGAGCGGCTGCGCGAGCTTGGTTGCGATCAGGCCATTGTCGCCAGACGCAGGCTGGATACGGTGGATTATGCCAAGTGCCTGTTGGACTATTGCGCCCGCACTGTCTCGCGCGAGCGTCCACAGGTCCTGAATGTTGCGCTGGTCAATGGGAACAAGGCGAAGCGGGTTCTGCGACAGCGTGTGATCGCTTTGGCAGACGGACCCAAAGGGGGTCATCCGCTGCATGCGATGGTTCTGTCTTTCAGCCTGATCTTTGCGATTGTGTTGGCCTGGGGCTCGGCCAGTTTGCGCGAGACCGACGGGTGGAGCCAAGACCGGCTTATGCTTTCGACCGTTGTCAACCTTGAGCGGCTAGAACGTCGCAACAGCGGTAATTGAAAAGCGTCGTCTCGGTCAGACAGAGACGCCTTGAAGGACTTGATCCCGTGACACATCCTGCTTGCGGCCTTCGAGCAGGATTTCGCCCCGACGCAGGACGACAAACCGGTCGGCGAGGTCGTAGGCAAAGTCGAAATACTGCTCGACCAGAAGGATCGCCATCTGGCCCTGATCGCGCAGGTGGCGGATCACTTCGCCAATCTGCTGGATGATGTTGGGCTGAATGCCCTCGGTAGGTTCATCCAGCAGCAAGAGCCGGGGTTTTGTGATCAGCGCCCGGGCAATCGCCAGCTGTTGTTGCTGGCCACCGGACAAATCTCCACCGCGCCGATGCTGCATCTGGGCCAGAACCGGGAACAGGTCAAAGATCTCATCCGGAACGAAGTGTTCAGCCGCAGGAAGGCAGGCGAACCCGGTTTCGAGGTTCTCGCGCACAGTCAGAAGCGGAAAAATCTCACGCCCTTGTGGGACATAGGCGACACCTTTCCAGGCCATCTGATGCGCAGGCAGTGGGCCGAGGTCTTCGCCGTCCAGTGTCAGCGACCCGCCAGAGCGGGGATGGGTGCCCGAGATCGCCTTGATCAGGCTGGTCTTGCCGACACCATTGGTGCCCATCACGCATGTCACCTCACCCCTCTCGGCCTCCATCGAGATACCGTTGAGGATTTGTGAATGGCCATAATGCAGGGTCAGATCGTTCAGTTTCAGCATCGCTCAGCGCCCCAGATAGACGTCGATGACGTCCTGATTTGATGTCACGTGGTCCAGGGACCCTTCGGCAAGAACCGATCCTTCATGCAGGACGGTGACCTTGCAGTTCAGGCGGCGGACGAACTCCATATCATGTTCGACGACCACAACGGCGCGGGTCTTAGCGGCCTGTACCAGCAGATCGGTCGTATGTTCACGCTCCTGCGGGGTCATCCCGGCGGCAGGCTCATCAACCAGCAACAGACGCGGTTCCTGCGCCAGCAACATCCCGATCTCAAGCCATTGTTTCTGCCCGTGGCTCAGCTCGCCCGACTTGCGGTCAAGTTCGTCCTTCAGGCCGATCTCATCGGCCAGTTCCTCGACCTTCTCCAGATCGTCTGGTGAGGGCCGATAAAATAGGACACCCAGCCACCCGCGTTTGTTCTTGAGGGCCATCAGCAGGTTTTCTCTGACGCTTTGATCCTCGAACACGGTGGGTTTCTGGAATTTCCGGCCAACCCCGGCCTGCGCGATTTTCGCCTCGCTCATCCGCAGCAGAGAGACGGATTTCTCGCCCCAGATTACACGGCCTTCGTCTGGCCGCGTCTTGCCTGTGACGATATCCATGAAGGTCGTTTTTCCGGCCCCGTTCGGGCCAATCACTGCGCGCAGTTCGGCCTCGCCGATCTGGAAGGACAGATTGTTGATGGCGCGGAACCCGTCGAAGGTGACCGAAACGCCGCTAACCTCTAGCAGAGTGCTCATTCAGTTGCCTCCTTTTCGCGTAGGGCGCCGTCGTCGGGCCCAAGCGGCGCGCCATGGCGCTGCGGCGCACGGCGGTTGGTCCAGAGGTCGAACAGGCCACCGATACCCTTTGGTGCGAACAGAGTTACCAGTACGAAGGAGACGCCCAGCAGTACCTGCCACCAGTCAACCCATTTGATCGTGTAGAACCCCAGCGGGATATCCGGGGCCTGTCCGCCGGTGAACCATGTGCTGAGCAGGCTGACGAAAGCCGCCCCGATGACTGCGCCGTACAGGCGGCCCCGCCCACCGATGGCAACCCAGACGGCCAGATAGATCGAAGCAATGGGGGCCATTTCCTCGGGGTTGATGATCCCGGCCTGCGGGTAGTAGAGCGCCCCCGCGATGGCTGCGATACAGGCAGTCAGGGTGAAGACAGCCAGTTTGTAAACCTCGACAGAATAGCCAAGGAACCGCACACGTGCCTCGTTGTCGCGGATGCCACGGATGACCGAGCCGAACTTGCCCGATACGCCCCACGCCGCCAGCATGTAGCCCAAGCCAAGCGCAAGCGCAGAGGCCCAAAGAAACCAGATCGACACCACGTCCTGCGAGGCGGTCACACCCGGCAGGTTCTGCAAGCCCGACAGGCCATTGTTGCCGCGCAATCCGCTGTCGTTCTGGAACAGGTAGAGGGCCAACGCCAGCGTCATGGCTTGGGTCAGGATCGACAGGTACACGCCCGTCACCCGGCTGCGGAAGGCCAGCCAGCCGAAGATCAGCGCCAGAAGTCCGGGCACCAAAACGACCAGTATCAGTTGCAGGGTCAGACTATGGGAAAAGGCCCAGATCAGCGGAAAGTCCGATGATCCGACCACTCCAAAAATCTGCGTTCCGATGGCGTCCACAACCTCGGACGGGGTAGGGGGGATTTCGGCTTGTGACAGAGACTCGACCACGATCAGGCGGGTGCGTTCGTACATCAACCACATGCCGATCATATAGCCTCCTAGCCCGAAGAAGGCGAAATGCCCCAGTGAAAGGATGCCGGTGAAGCCCCAGACCAAATCCATCGCCACGGCGATCAGGCACAGGCACAGAGTCTTGCCCAGCGTCTTGACGAAACTGGTCGAGATAACGCCGATCCCGAACCCTTCGGACAGGACGGTCACGCCCAATGTGAACAGGGAAAGGATGGCCAGAAAGACCAGCACCGATGGGTTCTTGGCGACAAAACTACGTTCCATGGCTCAATCCCCCGCCGCGCGGCCTTTGAGGGCGATGATGCCCCTTGGCCGGAACTGGATGAAAATGATGATGAAGATGATCATGTAAGTTTGGGCCGCGAGGGTGTTCGAGGGGTTCATCCACTCGATCCCCTTTTGCAGGAAGCCAATCATGCCCGCGCCCGCCAACGCACCCCAGATATTGCCGACCCCGCCAACAACCACGGTCATGAAGCTTTGAACGATATAGTCGCTGCCCAGATCGGACGTGACCTTGGCGAACAGCCCAATCGCAACCCCGGCGATCCCGGCGATGCCGGAGCCAAGCCCAAAGGTCAGCATGTTCACCCGCCCCGGATTGATGCCCATCGACCCCGCCATGCGTGGGTTCTGCGTCACCGCGCGCATCTCAAGCCCCAACCGGGTGCGTTTCATGATGTAGAGGAACAGTCCAAGAAAGATCATCGCCAGCACGAAGATCGCGATGCGGATGTAGCTGATCGAGACCACATCGTTCAGCACCCACGCCCCGTCCAGCCAGCCGGGCGCAGTTAGCGGTCGGGCCTGCGTGCCGAAGATGTTCTTGGCCAGCTGTTGCAATGCTATTGAGATGCCGAAGGTTGCCAGCAGGGTCTCAAGCGGGCGCGAATAGAGCCAGCGGATCACCAACCGCTCCATCGCGACGCCCATGGCGAAGGTGACCGCAAAAGCCATCGGGATGGCGACGATGATCGAGAGCGTATGGTCGGGGATGAACTGCTGCACCACGTAGCCGGTGTATGCGCCCATCATGATGAACTCACCGTGGGCCATGTTGATCACGCCCATTACGCCGAAGGTGATCGCCAGACCGATGGCGGCCAGGAAATAGATTGACGCCAATGAGATCGCGTCCAACGTCAGATCGAGGGTCTGGTTCAGGCCGACCTTCAGCTCGATCTGTTCCAGCGCCTTTTCGGCGGCGGCTGTGACTTCGGGTGAAGGTTCGGCATAGGTCTCAAAAAAGACGTGCGTTTCCAACGCGGTATCGATATCGGCCTCGTTGATCAAAGCGGGGACGAGGCCGGTTTCGGCGAGCGCAGCGTAGGCCTGAACACGCGTGGCGTCAGAGTTCAGTTGCGCGACAGGAATGCCCCCCACGCGGCCGCCGTCGATATTGGCGGCCAGTGCGGCGCGTATGTCATCGGGCGACGTGCGCGGTGCGGCGAGGTCATTGGCGACCAACAGGTCATATGCCTCATCCCGCGACAGGGCTTCTGATCCGGGGTCCAGAATTGTGGCGATATTCGCGTCAGCAGGCAGATCAGTGCCCGCCTGTCGTTTCGTCACGACCAAAGGGTTCAGAGCCGCGCGGACGTCCACGCCCAGATCGTCGGACATGTCTTCAATCGCAGCCACACGTGCTGCGGTATCTTCGTCGTAGCCGATGGTCAGCAACCGCTCGAGACGTTGCTTCTGCGCTTTCAGATCGGCATCGGGCTCGTCCTCAATTGAGGCGCGCAGCGGCTCCAGCAGAGCGCCTTCGGGATCGCGTTGAATAGAAGTCAAAGCTGCCAGACGTTTTGCCCGGTCCGGGTCGGTCAGTTGGAACTGGACCAAAGCTGTTCCAATCATCGCGCGGATGCCGCTATTGGGCTTCAACTGCTTCAGGTCGGATTTTTGATACGTTCCAACGACCTCTCCGGTGTCGAAATCGGTCAGCTCATACGAGCGGCCCTCGGCCTTTTTACCCGAAAAGAACAGGCCGTCCGACTTGCGCATCCACACGTCTTTGGCGGCCCATGTCTCAAGCATCACCTGCGCTTGCGGTAGACCGCTGCTGGCAATCGCATCAATCGCCGGTTTGATCGTCTTGCGCGAGCTTTTGGCGATGATTTCCTGATGCTCTTGCAGGATCGGTTGCAAACCGCTCTCTTGCGCATTGGCCGATAGGCAGGCGCACAGGATTGCGAGACCCGCAAGGAATAGTCGTAACATGTGGTGAAACCCGAGGTGTCTTTAGAGCAAGGCGGGCGATGACACCCGCCTTGCGAGAATTTTAGTAGTTCGACAGGGTCTGAACGCAGGTCTTGGTCTCGGTGTTGTACATACCGCAACCCAGCTCTTTCCAATCCGAGATCAGAACCGCCGATTCTGGCAGGAAGTCGGTCCATGCATCACCTGGAACGACGTCAGTTTCGCTGATGATATCGAACTGTCCATCTTCCTGAATCTCACCGATCAGAACCGGCTTGGCCAGGTGGTGGTTCGGCAGCATCACGGCAGTGCCACCGGTCAGGTTCGGGAATTCCTGCCCGTACATGGCCGAGCGTACATCGTCGACCTCGGTCGATCCGGCTTCGGTCGCGGCGTTTACCCACATGTTGAAGCCGATGTAGTGCGCCTCCATCGGGTCGTTGGTCACGCGGTCTTCACCCATGGTGGCTTTCCACGTCTCAACGAATTCGGCGTTCACATCGGTATCTGCCGACTGGAAGTAGTTCCACGCGGCCAGGTGACCGACCAGGTTGGTGGTATCCAGACCCGAGAGTTCTTCCTCACCGACCGAGAAGGCTACGACCGGGATGTCATCCGCCGAAACGCCCGCAGCCGCCAGCTCTTTGTAGAAGCCAATATTTGCGTCGCCATTGATAGTTGAGATCACGCCGACCTTCTTACCATCTGCACCCAGCGCGACCACGTCCGCCACGATCTTGGACCAATCAGAATGACCAAAGGGGGTGTAGTTTACGAAGATATCCTCGTCCGCGATGCCTTTACCCTTCAGATAGCTTTCCAGAATATTGTTGGTGGTCCTGGGGTAGACATAGTCTGTGCCGAGCAGAGCGAATTTCTCGACCCCCAGTTCCTCCAGAAAATAGTCGGTCGCAGGGATTGCCTGCTGGTTTGGTGCGGCACCGGTGTAGAATACGTTTTTCGAGGATTCCTCGCCCTCATACTGAACCGGATAGAACAGTATGCCGTTCAGTTCTTCGATCACGGGCAGAACCGATTTTCGGCTGACCGAGGTCCAGTTGCCAAAGATCACATCCACCTCATGTACGGTCAGAAGCTCGCGCGCTTTTTCAGCAAAAAGCGGCCAGTCAGAGGCCGGGTCGACCACAACCGCCTCAAGCTGCTTGCCCAGCAGGCCGCCCTTGGCGTTTTGCTGGTCGATCAGCATCAGCATCGTGTCTTTCAGCGTGGTTTCCGAGATTGCCATCGTGCCGGACAGCGAATGCAGCACGCCAACCTTGATTGTGTCTTCAGCCGACAGTGCGGCGGTGGCCATGGCAGCAAATACCAGTGATCCGGCGAGCGTGGATTTGAGCGATTTCATGTAATCCTCCTGGGCGGGGCCGGGAGAGAGGGCTTGCACAAAGGCGCACTCTTCTTCTACCTGATCCCCGCAACTGTTGTTGCGTTATCGTGTGGCGGTTGTGTCCGAGGTCCAATTCGCGCAGCCGTCACACACCCTTCGAGATGTTTCCCCCGACGAGCACCCATACGGTTTCTGCATCGCGGCAATCTTGGCAACCTGTCGGTCAGGTAAATGCAAAAATCAGCCGCATCTGATTAATTTTTAATCCATTGCCGGAGTGCGTGCCAAAAATTTGGTCACCTGCATCGGTTTTGTGTTCGATTGCGACACCGAAGAATGGTTTTCCGCCATCCCAGACCTGAAACACATGGCATGAACTAACGCCTCGGGGGTGCCCAATTACTAGTCTTGCCCAAATAACACCCACAGCGGACAAAACCCCGCCCCGTGCCAAGGGGGCCGTGTCGATCCGCACCAAACCGTTGGGCAGGCGGTCGGTTCTGGACGTATTCCGCCAATCTGGTTCTTTTAAGTGCTTGTTCCCGCGCGCAGAATCGCACGCGTTGGACGCGGTTCTGCTGAATACAGCGGGTGGCGTCACCGGTGGGGATGCGTTTCGGTTTTCCGGAACAGCGGATGAAGGCACCACGCTGACGATGACGACTCAGGCGTGTGAGCGCGCCTACAAGGCTCAGCCCGGCCCCTATGGTCAGGTCGTTAATCATCTGACCGTCGCGTCCGGCGCTCGCATGAACTGGCTGCCGCAAGAGACAATCCTGTTCAACGGCAGTGCTCTGGATCGTCGACTATTGGTCGAAATGGAGCCGGACGCGACTTTGCTGATGGTCGAGCCTTTAGTCTTTGGGCGCGCGGCGATGGGCGAAACCCTGACGGATATCCGTTTGCGGGACCGGATCGAAATTCGGCGCGGTGGAGCTCCTCTGTTTTTGGATACAATGCGATTTTCCGGCGACCTGCACGCCCATCTCGCGAAGCCCCATATTGCAGACGGGGCGGGTGCAATGTCGCTGGTCGTCTTTGCCTGCAGTTCGGCCGAAGGGCAGTTGGACACGGTGCGCCAGATGTTGCCCGAAACGGCAGGTGCAACGCTGATCCATAGCGATCTGCTGGTGATCCGGATGCTGGCCGAAAACAGCTTTGCCCTGCGCCGTGCGCTGATGCCGGTTCTGCGGCAGCTCAACAACAACACTCTTCCCCGATGCTGGATGATCTGAGATGAACCTGACCCCTCGTGAAAAAGACAAACTGATGGTCGCCATGGCCGCCGAAGTTGCCCGCAAGCGCCTTGCCCGAGGCGTCAGGCTGAACCACCCCGAGGCCATCGCCCTGATCACCGACGCTGTTGTCGAAGGTGCGCGCGACGGTCGCTCGGTGGCTGACATGATGCAGGCCGGAGCCGAAGTGATCACCCGGGATCAATGCATGGAGGGCGTGCCCGAGATGATCCACGAGGTTCAAGTCGAAGCCACCTTTCCCGACGGCACCAAGCTTGTGACCGTCCACAACCCCATTCGCTAACAAAGGAACCAAGATATGACCCGTATGCTTTTCCCCGCCCTGATCGTTGCAGGCCCTGCCGCCGCCCACACCAATACGCATATCCATGCGCACGGCATGGACTACGCGACCCTTGGCGTTGGCCTGGCGGTTGTCGCACTGGCCGCAATCGCGCTGATGATAAAGTTGAACAAATGATACCCGGAGAGCTGTTCCCGGCCGAGGGTGAGATCACCCTGAATGCAAGTGCAAAGGCAATCACCCTGATGGTCGCCAATACCGGCGACCGCCCGGTTCAGGTCGGCTCGCACTATCATTTCGCCGAAACCAACCCGGCGCTCGACTTTGACCGTGCAGCGGCACACGGGCTGCGCCTGGACATCGCGCCGGGCACCGCCGTTCGGTTTGAGCCCGGTCAGGCGCGCGAGGTCTCGCTGATCCCAATCGGCGGCGCGCGCAAAGTCTATGGGTTCAATCAAAAGGTCATGGGGTCGCTCTGATGCCGGCAACAATCAAACGTTTTGACTATGCCGCCATGTTCGGCCCGACCACCGGCGACAAGCTGCGGCTGGCCGATACCGATCTGGTGATCGAGGTCGAACGCGACCTGACCGCTGAACGTGCGGGCGCTGCCGCTACCGGTGGGACGGGCGATAATGCGCTGCTCTACGGCGAAGAGGTCAAGTTCGGCGGCGGCAAGGTGATCCGCGATGGGATGGGGCAGTCTCAGGCCACGCGGGCCGAGGGGGCCGTGGATACGGTTATCACCAATGCGCTGATCGTGGATCACTCGGGTATCTACAAGGCGGATGTGGGCCTGAAGGACGGACGCATCGCCAAAATCGGCAAGGCCGGGAATCCCGACACGCAGCCCGGCGTCGATATCATCATCGGTCCCGGCACCGAGGCCATCGCGGGCGAGGGGCGCATCCTGACTGCAGGGGGCTTCGACAGCCATATCCACTTTATCTGCCCTCAGCAGATCGAAGATGCGCTGCATTCCGGCCTGACCACCATGCTGGGCGGCGGGACAGGACCGGCTCATGGCACTCTGGCCACCACCTGCACACCGGGTCCTTGGCATATTGGACGGATGTTGCAGGCCGCCGACGCGTTTCCAATGAACCTGGCTTTTGCTGGCAAGGGAAATGCCTCACTGCCTGCCGCGCTGGAGGAGCAGGTCAACGCAGGGGCCTGCGCTCTGAAACTACATGAGGATTGGGGCACGACCCCTGCCGCCATCGATTGCTGCCTTTCAGTGGCCGACGCGATGGACGTGCAGGTCATGATCCACACCGACACGCTGAACGAATCCGGCTTTGTCGAGAACACCGTGGGCGCCATGAAAGGCCGCACGATCCACGCCTTCCACACTGAGGGCGCAGGCGGCGGCCATGCACCGGACATCATCAAGATCTGTGGCGAGAACCACGTTCTGCCCTCGTCTACCAACCCCACGCGCCCCTTCACCGTGAACACGGTCGAAGAGCATCTGGATATGTTGATGGTGTGCCACCACCTCGACAAATCCATCCCCGAGGATGTGGCCTTTGCTGAAAGCCGCATCCGGCGCGAGACGATCGCGGCCGAGGATATCCTGCACGACATGGGCGCGTTCTCGATCATCGCCTCCGACAGTCAAGCCATGGGCCGGGTGGGGGAGGTGCTGATCCGTACGTGGCAAACCGCCGACAAGATGAAGAAACAACGCGGCCGCCTACCCGACGAGACAGGTGAAAACGACAACCTGCGGGTCCGTCGTTACATCGCGAAATACACCATCAACCCGGCGATTGCGCATGGCCTGAGCCATCAGATCGGCAGTATCGAGGAAGGCAAACGCGCCGATCTGGTCCTGTGGAACCCGGCCTTTTTCGGGGTGAAGCCCGAGATGGTCTTGTTGGGTGGCACCATCGCCTGCGCGCAGATGGGCGACCCGAATGCCTCAATCCCAACGCCGCAGCCGGTCTATAGCCGCCCCATGTTCGGAGCTTACGGCCGGTCGGTTGAAAACTCAGCGATTACATTTGTCTCGGAGGCCGCGCAAGCGGGCGGGATCGGTGATACACTGGGACTGGCGAAACAAACCGTCGCCGTGCGCAACACGCGCGATATCGGCAAGCAGGATTTGCTGCTGAATGATGCAACGCCCCAGATCGAGGTTGATCCGGAAACCTATGAGGTCCGAGCCGATGGGGAGCTGCTCACCTGTCAACCTGCCGAAGTGCTGCCGATGGCGCAGCGCTATTTCATGTTCTGATTTGAAAAGGAGGCCACGATGACCACTGCGATCAAAACCGCCAGAATCTATCACGATCACCACCACGATCCGGCGCATGCTCAGGTCTCGCTGGACTATGACGGGCGTTTCCTGCGCCGTAAAATGCTGGCCACAGATGATGGTGAGTCCTTTTTGGTCGATCTGGCGCACACGAAATCCCTCGACCATGGCGGGGTTCTGGTGCTGGAGGACGGGCGCGAGATTGAAATCATCGCCGCACCGGAAGAGTTGCTGGAAATCAGCGGGGCCAACCTGCTGCACCTCGCCTGGCACATCGGCAATCGCCACACGCCCTGTCAGATCGAAGCCGACCGGCTCCTGATCCAACGCGATCATGTCATTCGCGATATGCTGCTGAAACTGGGGGCCGAAATCCAAGAGGTCGTTGAGCCCTTCACCCCCGAAGGCGGCGCTTATGGTCATGGCAGGACACATGGCCACGCCCACTAATTCCGATATCCTGACCCTGGTGCAGTGGTTGTCTCCGGCTTATCCGGTCGGCGGCTTTGCCTACTCTCATGGGCTGGAGGCCGCGATTGAACTTGGTTCGGTTGCCAGCCCTCAGGACACGGGCGCCTGGGTGTCGGACGTGCTGGAGCATGGCTCTGGCTGGAACGACGCGCTTTTTCTGGGGGTGGCTTACGCCGCCGAAACCCCGGTCGACTTGACCGACATCGACGCCACAGCCCGCGCGTTCAGCGCCTCATCCGAGCGGTTGATGGAAACCAGTTTGCTCGGGCAGGCGTTTGGAGCCGTGACCGGGGATGTCTGGGGCTTGGACTTGCAGCACCTGACCTATCCGGTGGCTGTAGGGCGTGCAGCACGATTGCAGAATTTGCCGTTGCCATTGGTTACTGAGATGTTCCTGCAGGCGTTCCTGAGCAATCTGGTCACCTGCGCAACGCGCCTTGTGCCCTTAGGTCAAACGGACGCGCAGCGGCTGATACGGGACCTGATACCCCTCTGCACAACGATTGCCGCCAAGGCACAGGACGCGGGTCTGGAGGATCTTAGTTCAACGGCATTCCTCTCGGATATCGCGGCAATGAAGCATGAAACACAGTATTCAAGGATTTTCCGAACATGAGCAGTACGAACGGCCCCCTTCGCGTCGGCATCGGTGGCCCCGTCGGCGCGGGCAAAACCACCCTGACCGCCGCGCTGTCTGAGGCGCTACGAGATGTCTGTTCGGTGGGCGTGATCACCAACGACATCTACACGCAGGAGGACGCCGAGGCGCTGATGCGGATGCAGATCCTGCCTCAGGACCGGATCATCGGCGTGGAAACCGGCGGTTGCCCGCATACCGCGATCCGTGAGGACGCCTCGATCAACCTTGCGGCTGTGGCCGAAATGCAGTCGCGCCATCCGGAGATTGAGGTCGTGCTGATCGAAAGCGGCGGCGACAACCTGTCGGCTACGTTCAGCCCGGAATTGGCGGATGTAACGCTCTACGTGATTGATGTGGCTGCGGGCGAAGAAATCCCGCGCAAGGGTGGGCCTGCGATCACGAAATCGGATCTGTTGATCATCAACAAAACCGATCTCGCCCCGCATGTGGGCGCGTCGCTTGAGGTGATGCAGGAAGACGCCACGCGCATGCGCAAGGGTCGGCCGTTCTTGTTCGCCTCACTGCGTCAACGGCAGGGCGTGCCCGAAATCGTCAGCGCACTGGCTGCGATTGGTGGGCTTGAAACGGCTTGAAGGAGAACAGTCGCCGCTGCTCGGTGCGGCGACTGTCGTTTCTAATTAGGAGTGGGGTGCCAACTAGAGGTTGACCAGGGCCATCACGCCCCGACATTCACCACCATCTTGCCGAAATTCTCACCGCGCAGCAGCTGGTTCAGTGCCTCGGGCGCGGCCTCTAGCCCCTCGACCACGTGCTCGCGATATTTGACCGATCCGTCCTGAATCCAGCTGGTCATATCCCTGACGAAATCCTTGTAGAGCGAGGCCGGGAAGCTGTCGAAGATGATGAAGCCCTGCGCCTTAACCTTCATCCGCAGCAGCGTTCCCATAATCGCAGGCCCCATATCCGGGCCATCCGGCAAGCCAGGCAGGTTGTACCACGAGACGACGCCGCAGATCGGGATGCGCGCAAAAGCGTTCAGCAGGGGCAGCACACCATAAAGCACCTTGCCGCCGACATTTTCGAAGTAGACATCAATCCCATCCGGGCAGGCGGCCCGTAACTGATCAGCGAAGTCGGCGGCCTTGTGGTCGATACAGGCGTCGAACCCCAGATTTTCGACGACATGCGCACATTTCTCGGCCCCGCCCGCAACGCCAATGACCCGGCACCCTTTGATCTTGGCGATCTGCCCCACGGTTGCTCCGACCGGGCCAGATGCGGCGGCAACGACCACCGTTTCTCCGGGCTTGGGCTCGCCGATCTGCAGCAGCCCGGCATAGGCGGTGTAGCCGGGCATACCCAAAATACCCAACGCCCAAGACGGGTTTTGGGGCGCTTTGCCCATGTTTATGACCTCGGTCCCGTCCGAGATCGCATAGTCCTGCCAGCCACTGCCCGACAGCACGTAGTCACCCGACTCGAACCCGTCTAGGTTCGAGGTCACAACCTGTCCAACAACCTGTCCGGTCATGACCCCGCCAATCGCCACAGGCTCGGCATAGGATTTTGCGTCATTCATCCGTCCGCGCATATACGGGTCCAGCGACAGGTAGCGGGTGCGGACCAGCATCTCGCCCGCGCCAGGAGTGGGAATATCTGTAGTCTCCAGCCGCAGCGTATTGTCATCGGGTTCCCCCTTGGGGCGTTCGTTCAGAACGATGCGGCGGTTTGTGTCTGCGGTCTGGGGCATGGTCTTGTCTCTCTGCTGAGTCTGGTTTGTCGCGCCGGCACGTCACAAGCGTCGAGGCGTCGAATTTTGTCACACCGTTCTGTATTTCGGGCGGCGCGTCAATCTTTTCACAACGTTCTGCCGCAGGGTTTGCTCAGCAAAACAGCAGGGTCGAAGATTGCCGTAGGTTCTATGTCTTCCGGCGCGTTTTCCGTTTGACTGCACCGCAAAACAATTTAAGCCTTCGCAAAGAGATAGCCCCCAAACCAGACCTTCGCATGCCATCTAGCTTAGAAAAACCAGCGACGTTGGGCCGCCGACCCGGGCATCCTTACAGGAAGGCCTATGATTGGTGGCCGCCCCCATCCCCGCGCTGAGATTGAACCCGAATTTCAACTCAACGCGAAAGACTGACATGACAACTCAAACTCTCTCGAAACCGGTTCAGGTTGAACTGGTCGAAACACATGTGCGCATCACCTGGCCCGACCATATGACCGGGGATTTCCCGTTCATCTGGCTGCGCGAAAACGACCCTGCAGGGTTCCATCCGCAGACGCAGGAGCGCCTGACAGACCTCACCGCCATTGCGCTGGATATCAAACCCGTGCAGGCCTTCCAGTCCGACAACAATCTGCATGTTATCTGGGCCAAAGATCAGGCGCCCACCGTTTTTGATCTGGACTGGCTGCGCGATCGCCGCCCTGGACAACCTGCTTTCGATCCCGCCGACACCGGTTTTGTCACATGGCGGGCCGAACTTTCGCTCGCCGGTATCCCACGCGCGAATGCCGACGCGGTGCTGACACAGGACAGTGCTTTGAAGGACTGGCTGATCGCCGCGCGTCAATACGGGCTGAGCATCGTGGACCATCTGGCCGATACAACCGACGCTGGCATGGATGTCGCGCGCCGGATCGGCTTTCTGCGCGAGACCAATTTTGGACTGACCTTCGAGGTCAAATCCAAGCCCAACCCGAACAATCTTGCCTATACGCCGGTTGCGTTGCCCCTGCACACCGACCTGACCAATCAGGAACTGCCTCCGGGGTTCCAGTTTCTGCACTGTCTCGCAAACGAGGCTGAGGGCGGTGAGTCGCTGTTCTGCGATGGCTATGCGGTGGCAGAGGATCTGAAATTGGAAGACCCCGATGCCTTTGACGCCCTGTGCGAAATCTCGATCCCGTTCCGGTTCCATGATGGAGAAACGGACATCCGCTCGCGTAAACGTGTCATCACCTGCGATGAAAACGGCGACGTGATCGAGATCTGCTTCAACGCGCATCTGGCTGATTTTCTTGATATCGAGCCCGCTCTGATGCCGCGTTATTACCGCGCGTATCAGAAGTTCATGGCGATGACGCGCGATCCCAAATACCTGCTTCAGCTCAAGCTGAAAGGGGGCGAAATGGTGGTCTTTGATAACCGCCGCGTGCTGCATGGGCGGTCGGCGTTCGATCCCAACACAGGCCACCGTCACCTGCATGGGTGCTACGTGGACCGTGGTGAATTCGAAAGCCGCCTGCGTGTTCTGTCGCGTTAAGTGCCTGACAAAAGAGCAGCGCCGTCTTGGGGCGGCGCTGTCCCTCTACACCCTGTTGCGGAAGGCCGAGGGGGTCTGCCCGAACTCGGCCTTGAAAGCACGGGTCATCGCGCTGGCGTTCTCGTAGCCCGACCGGCTGGCGATCTCGGCGATGGATTGCTCGGTCTCTTCAGTCAGCCTGCGCGCAAGGTTCAGACGCAACCGACGATAGAGCGATTGCGGTGTAGTTTTCAGGTCCGCCTGAACGCGCATTTCCAGCCGTTTCTGAGTGCAGCCCGCTTTGCGCGCGACCTGCGTGATCGACAGCGGTGTTTCAAGGTTTGCTTGCATGATGGCCAGGGCGCGATTCACCAGAGTGTCTTCGGTTTGCATCGGTAAGGCATAGTGGTCGCTCCGGCCACGGCTCATAAACAGATGGGCGACCTCCATCGACAACAGCGGGCCGTGATCCTTGCGGACAAGCGCAAGCGCTAGATCAAACGCCGCCATCGCCCCGGAACAGGTCAGACGGGCGCCATCAATGACATAACGCTCTTGTACGACGTCCACGGCTGGAAAGGCTTCTTCAAATCGGGAAAGCTCATCCCAGTGAATGGTCGCGCGCTGCCCATCCAACAACCCGGCCTGCGCCATCAACCAGCTACCTGTGTCAAGCCCCGCCACCTGTGCGTGCCTTTTTGCAGCAGCCAACAAGGCGCGCAGGGTTTTGGGCTTGCCCAATTGCAAGAACCCGTAGGAGGGCATCACGACCAGAACATCCCCTTTGTGGTCGGTCAAGGCGACATCCGGCGTCACCGCAAGCCCGCTGGAGCTGTGGACGGGTTCTCCGTCAACGGAACAGAACCGCCACTCATACAAAGACTGCCGGGACAGAGTGTTGGCCGCCCGCAGAGGCTCGACCATGTTGGCGAGGCAGTGGTTCGAGAATCCATCGAACAGCAGAATGTTAAATCTGTGACTCAAAATTTTACCAACTTTGCATGATAGATGGCGAAAACTGCATGCCGTGACCATGAGGAATCTCGTTTCCTGCGTCAATCACCTATCCAAGGATATCGCGCCATGCAGTTTGGTCTCACCGAAGAACAGGACATGATCGTCTCGACAGTCCGCAGCTTTGTCGAAAACGAAATCTACCCGCATGAAGCCGAGGTCGAACGCACCGGTCAGGTGCCCCATGAGCTGGGCCAAGAGATCAAACAGAAATGCATCGACCTGGGCTTTTATGCCTGCAACTTCCCCGAAGAGGTTGGCGGCGCAGGCCTTTCGCATCTCGACTTTACGCTGGTCGAACGTGAGCTGGGTCGTGGATCGATGGCTCTGACCCATTTCTTCGGTCGACCGCAGAACATTCTGATGGCCTGCAACGATGAACAGCGCGAACGCTATCTGCTGCCTGCTGTGCGCGGCGAAAGGATGGATGCGCTGGCGATGACCGAACCGGATGCGGGCTCGGATGTGCGGGGGATGAAGTGTCAGGCTGTGAAGGATGGTGGCGATTGGGTCATCAACGGCTCCAAACACTTCATTTCGGGCGCGGAACACGCGGATTTCTTCATCGTCTTCATTGCGACCGGTGTGGATGAGACACCAAAAGGGCCCAAAAAGCGGATCACAACCTTCCTGGTGGATCGCGGCACGCCCGGGTTTGAGGTGCGCGAGGGGTATAACTCGGTCAGCCACAAGGGCTACAAGAACTACATCCTCTACTTCGACAATTGCCGGCTGCCTGACGCGCAGGTTCTAGGCGAGGTCGATGGCGGTTTCGCTGTCATGAACGAGTGGCTCTATGCGACTCGCCTGACGGTTGCGGCCTTCTCGGTCGGTCGGGCGCGGCGCTGTTTCGACTATGCGCTGAACTATGCTGCCGAGCGCAAACAGTTTGGCCAGCCCATCGGTAAATTCCAGGGCATTGGTTTCCAGATCGCCGATATGATCACCGAGATTGATGCCGCGGATTGGCTGACTCTGTCTGCTGCCTGGCGCCTGGACGAAAACCTGCCCTCGAACCGCGAAATCGCCTCGGCTAAGCTTTATGCCTCGGAAATGCTGGCGCGGGTCACCGACGCGACGCTGCAAATCTATGGTGGCATGGGTCTGATGGACGACTTCCCGATCGAACGCTTTTGGCGTGACGCGCGGGTTGAGCGGATATGGGATGGCACCAGCGAAATCCAGCGCCACATCATCAGCCGTGATCTTCTGCGTCCGTTGGGCGCCTGAAGATGACGAAAGACCTCACCCGGCTTTTGCGCCCGAACTCCATCGCCGTGATTGGCGGTGGTGCTTGGTGTCAGCAGGTCATTCTTCAATCTGAACGCATGGGCTATGCGGGTCAGATCTGGCCTGTTCACCCCAAAGCGACCGAGATCGCTGGCCATCGGGCCTATGCCAGTCTCGAAGACCTGCCTGCACCGCCAGATGCCGTTTTCATCGGCATCAACCGCCACGCCACGATTGACGCGGTGCGCACCCTTTCCGCCGCTGGCGCAGGCGGTGCAGTTTGTTTTGCGTCAGGTTTTTCCGAGGCCGCGGCCGAGGATGACACAGGGGGCGATCTGCAGGCACAACTGGTCTCAGCTGCGGGCGACATGCCCATTCTGGGCCCCAATTGCTATGGTTTCATCAACGCGTTGGACGGGGCTTTGTTGTGGCCCGACCAACACGGGGCCAAGCCGGTCGAGTCGGGCGTTGCGATCCTGACGCAAAGTTCGAATATCTCGATCAACCTGACCATGCAAAAACGCGCGCTGCCCATCGCCTATATGGTGACCTGTGGGAACATGGCGCAGACCAGTCAGGCGCAGATTGCCTCGGCCTTACTGGACGATCCGCGTGTGACTACCGTTGGCCTGCATATCGAAGGCTTCAAGGACATCCGCGAATGGGAGGCTCTGGCCCAGAAGGCCCACTCCAAAGGTATCCCTCTTGTGGCGCTTAAGGTCGGCGCGTCCGAGCAGGCTCAGGCCGCAACCGTGTCGCACACCGCCTCCTTGGCCGGAAGCGACGCGGGTGCGCAGGCCCTTTTGGAGCGTCTCGGCATCCCACGCCTATCGGCGTTGCCTGATTTTCTGGAGACGCTGAAACTGCTGCATTGCTATGGCCCGTTTTCAGGCAGCAACATCGCCTCGATAAGCTGTTCCGGGGGTGAGGCCAGCCTGATCGCGGACATGGCCGTTGGAACTGGGTTGTCCTTCCCCCGCCTGAGCGACGGTCAGAAAGCCCGCCTGCGCGAAGCACTCGGACCGATGGTGGCGCTGAATAATCCGCTGGACTACCACACTTATATCTGGCGCGATGAAGCGGCGATGGCGAAAGCCTGGGCTGGGATGACGGGCGACGACATCGATCTGACGTTCTCGATCCTCGACTATCCGACCACGGATGCGAGCGACTGGGCCTACGCCTCTCGTGCTGCGATGAAAGTGCGTGCGGAGACCGGCGCGCGATTTGCTGTTGCCGCGACTTTGCCCGAGTTGATGCCCGAAGATGTAGCGCAAGAGCTTATGGACGGCGGCGTGGTGCCCTTCATGGGGCTGCGCGAAGCTCTTGCCGCAACCGAAGCGGCAGGCCAGATCACAGACCCTTCGGACAAACCGGTCACATTGCCCGGAACGGCTGAGGCCAAAAGGACACTCACCGAAGGCGAGTCCAAACGCGTTCTGGCCGAGTGTGGACTGCGCATCCCGCAGAACCGCACAGTCGCAGGTGCCGACCAGGCGCGCGCTGCCGCTCAGGACATGGACGCGCCATTTGCGGTCAAGGGCGTGGGGCTGGCTCATAAGTCAGAACACGCGGCTGTGCGATTGGGTGTTCTTGCCGAAGACGTGGCCGACGTCGCCGCAGATATCGGCACCCTTGAAATTCTGATCGAAGAGATGATCACCGGAACAGTGGCCGAGCTTCTTGTAGGCGTGGTGCGCGATCCAGCACACGGGTTTGTCCTGACCCTGGGTGCAGGCGGTGTTCTGACCGAAGTGCTGTGCGATACCGCCTCCTTGCTGGCACCCAGTTCTGCTGATGACATCCGCAACGCCTTGGGTAAATTGAAGATTGCACCGCTTCTGGCAGGCTATCGTGGTCAACCGGCGGCTGATATGGATGCCATCGTGGCCGCTGTTGAGGCCGTTCAGGCCTATGTCATGCAAAACGCCGACACGCTTGGCGAGGTCGAAATTAACCCGCTCCTCTGCACGCCCGACAAGGCGGTCGCCGTGGATGCCCTCATCAGAAAGGCCTGAGATATGGACCCGATCAAAACCCGCCGCGACGGCGCGATCCTTGAGGTCACATTGGACCGACCCAAGGCCAATGCCATTGATCTGGCCACCAGCCGCATCATGGGCGACGTCTTTGCTGAGTTCCGAGACGACCCGGACCTGCGCGTCGCGATCCTGACGGGTGCGGGAGAAAAGTTCTTTTGTCCCGGCTGGGACCTGAAAGCCGCAGCCGACGGAGACGCGGTCGATGGGGACTATGGCGTTGGCGGTTTTGGCGGTCTGCAGGAATTGCGCGACATGAACAAGCCCGTCATTGCAGCAGTGAATGGCATTGCCTGTGGCGGAGGGTTGGAGCTTGCGCTGTCCGCCGACATGATCCTCGCCGTAGATCATGCGAGTTTTGCGCTTCCGGAAATCCGCTCGGGCACTGTCGCGGATGCGGCCAGCGTCAAACTGCCCAAGCGCATCCCGTATCACATCGCGATGGAGTTGCTGCTCACGGGCCGCTGGTTCGACGCGGAAGAGGCCAACCGTTGGGGCTTGGTGAATGAGATCGTGGCCGCGGATCAGTTGATAGATCGCGCGTGGGAACTCGCCCGCCTGTTGGCCTCGGGTCCTCCGCTGGTCTATGCCGCGATCAAAGAGGTCGTGCGCGATGCCGAAGACAGCAAGTTTCAGGACGCCATGAACCGTATTACCAAACGGCAGCTGCTCACCGTCGATACCCTCTATGCCAGTGAAGACCAGTTGGAAGGCGCGCGCGCGTTCGCGGAAAAGCGTGATCCTGTCTGGAAGGGCAAGTAAGCAAAACTGGGGGTCTGACCCCTCTAGGCGGCTCCGTCTTTGATGGGGCTGCGACATCTAAGTAGCTGCGCTTAAGGGTTCCTTGGTAGGCCTGCTAACGGATTGCATTCGCGTGTCATATTGAAATTGGACATGCCTATCCCCGGGGCACCAGCAACTCGGGCCTGCGCCACAAACTGCTCGCAGACAAACCGAAATCCATGCCACGCAAACCGTGAATTGTTCTGCGCGCGACAGAAACTGTTGCCTGAATCCGGCTGCATGTGAACAATTAGACTTGACTATGTGTCATTTATTTTTCCTAACTAACCAGTCAATCAAAAAAACAGGGAGGCTCCAGTGAAAGCCCTAACAACCATTTCAACCCTTGCCATTCTGGCATCTGCCGGGGCGGCATTGGCCAATTGCGACGAGGTCGTATTCTCGGATGTCGGCTGGACCGATATCACTGCGACCACTGCCGCAACGACAACGATTCTTGACGCTCTGGGCTACGATACCGAGATCAAGATCCTTTCCGTTCCAGTGACTTACACCTCGATGGCCGAAGGCGATATCGACGTGTTCCTGGGTAACTGGATGCCGACCATGGAAGGCGATATCGCACCCTATCGCGAGGCAGGAACGGTTGAAACCGTGCGCGCGAACCTTGAGGGCGCAAAGTACACGCTGGCCGTCAACGCTGCAGCCGCCGAGCTGGGCATCAAGGATTTCGCTGATATTTCAACACACTCCGATGCTCTGGACGGCAAAATCTTCGGAATCGAGCCGGGCAATGACGGCAACCGTCTGATTCAATCCATGATCGATGGCGATTCGTTTGGTCTCTCCGGTTTTGAGGTCGCAGAAAGCTCCGAGCAAGGCATGCTGGCGCAGGTCGATCGCGCCTCGCGCAAAGGCGATCCGATCGTGTTTCTGGGCTGGGAACCGCACCCGATGAACGCCAATTTTGAGATGTCCTACCTAACCGGTGGCGATGAGTTCTTTGGCCCCAACTTCGGTGGTGCGACCGTGTTCACCAACACCCGCAAAGGCTATGCAGAAGAGTGCCCGAATATCGGCGCGCTGCTGAACAACCTTGAATTCTCGCTGGCAATGGAAAACGAGATCATGGCCGCGATTCTGGATGGTGGCGAAGATCCGGCGGACGCAGCCAGCGCATGGCTGAAAGCCAACCCGGATGCCTATACCCCATGGCTGGACGGTGTCACGACCCGTGACGGTGGTGACGCAGTCGCCGCAGTAAGCGCAGCACTGGGTCAATAACCTTAAACGCCCTTCGCCGCGTGTCTGTGGCGGAGGGCTTTTTTGTGGCCTGATTTCAGGCCCGGAATACTCTGAAAGGCAGACAGATGGATTGGCTGACCGACAACAAGATACCCGTCGGCAAGACGGCCCGAGCGGTTTTTGAATGGCTCCAAGAAATAGGGGAGCCATTTTTCGATTGGTTGTCCTGGGTTCTTGAGGCGCTGATTGATGGCATATTGTGGGTGCTGCAAACCCCGCATCCTTTGATCGTTGTGGGCGTCTTCGTAGGCATCACGTGGCTGTTGCAGCGGAATTGGAAAGTTTGCCTGTTTGTGGCGCTGGGGTTCCTGTTCATTCTCAATCAGGGATATTGGGAAGAAACGACGGAAAGCCTGACTCTGGTTCTATCCTCCTGTCTGGTCTGTATGGCGATTGGCGTGCCTATTGGCATCGCAGCGGCGCACAGGCCCAAGCTTTACGTGGCAATGCGGCCGGTGCTGGACCTGATGCAAACCCTGCCGACCTTCGTCTATCTGATCCCCGCGATCGTATTCTTTGGTATCGGCATGGTGCCGGGCCTGATCGCAACCGTGATCTTCGTGTTGCCCGCTCCGATCCGCCTGACCCATCTGGGTGTGTCCTCGACTCCGACCCCGCTACTTGAAGCGGCCGAGGCCTTTGGCGCGACCAAATCCCAGACCCTGTGGAAGGTCGAACTGCCTTACGCGCTGCCGCAGATAATGACAGGGCTGAACCAGACCATCATGCTGTCGCTGTCGATGGTTGTGATCGCCGCTCTGGTTGGCGCTGACGGCTTGGGTGTGCCGGTCGTGCGGGCGCTCAATCAGGTGAACACGGCCCTTGGTTTCGAATCCGGCTTTGTCATCGTTGTTGTGGCGATCATCCTTGATCGCGTCCTCAGAGTGGAGCATTGATCCATGACCGCAGTTGAATTTGACAATGTTTCAATCGCGTTCGGCAACGACCCCAAAAGCGCGTTGCCTTTCATGGACGAAGGCAAAGACCGCGCAACGGTGAAAGAAGCCTGTGGGCAGGTGCTGGGCGTCCACAATTGCTCGCTGACTGTGCATGAGGGCGAAACGCTGGTGCTGATGGGGCTGTCTGGTTCGGGCAAATCCACGTTGCTGCGGGCGGTGAACGGGTTGAACCCGGTGATCCGCGGCGCGGTTCGGGTCTCGGACGGATCGGAGATGGTGGATGTCACCAACGCCGACGCCCGTACCCTGCGCCGGATGCGGCAGAACCATATTGCGATGGTGTTCCAGCAATTCGGCCTGCTGCCGTGGCGCACAGTGCGCGAAAACGTCTGGCTGGGGCTGGAGCTGTCGGGCATGTCCCGCACTGAGAGGTTGCAGCGCACCGATGAACAGCTCGCTCTGGTCGGTCTGTCTGACTGGGCCGACCGTAAGGTCGGAGAGCTTTCGGGCGGTATGCAACAACGCGTCGGTCTGGCCCGCGCCTTTTCCACTCAGGCACCGATCTTGCTGATGGACGAGCCGTTCTCGGCCCTCGATCCGCTGATCCGGACCAAGCTGCAGGATGAGCTGCTCCGCCTGCAGGAAAAGCTCAAACGCACGATCATCTTCGTGTCCCATGACCTTGATGAGGCCTTCAAGATCGGCAACCGTATCGCCATCATGGAGGGCGGTCGCATCGTACAATGCGGCACCCCGTCCGAGATCTACTCGAAGCCCGAGGACGAATACGTTGCCGACTTTGTCGCGCATATGAACCCTCTGGGCGTTTTGCGCGCGCGGGACGTGATGGAGCCTGCAACCGGTACGCCGGATCGCTCTATCGATGCGGACACTGATATTCGCGACGTTATCCAGGGCTTCGACCAGAACAATGCACCGGTTGGAGTGATCGAGAATGGGGCGATCATCGGTCAGGTCACAAAAGACCGCGTGTTGAACAAGCTGGTTGATCCGATGGGGCAGTAACCCTCGGACCTTAAACATGGGGCGGTCCGGCACTAGAACGCCGGACCGTTCGTTCTCAATTGTTTTCGTGCCATCCCCTTCGAAACCTCCTAACCTGCCTTGAGAGGTGTTGAGCTAGGAGCAGGCCGTGACAGATACCTTCCAGAGAGTTGCTGATTTCACCCTTGGTATAACACCCGAGGATATCCCCGATGCAACACTGAACGCCGCAGCATTGATGCTGCTCGACACGCTGGGCATTACGATTGCTTCGGGTCCTATGGCGGCGGGGTCAATCGCCCGAGAAACCGCGTTTGCGCTCTACGGGGCAGGTGATCCAGCGCTCAGCTCGCGGATGTTGTTTGATGGCCGCCGGGTCAGCGCCGCCGGGTCTGCTTATGCTGCTGCGACGCAGACTGACAATCTGGATGGGCATGACGGGTATAACCCGACCAAAGGGCATATCGGTGTCGCTGTTGTCCCGGCGCTTTGTGCGCTGGCGGAAACGTTGCCGGACTTCTCGGGTCCCGAAGCTCTGACCGCTGTCACCATCGGGTATGAGGTCGCTGGGCGCGCCGGGATTTCTCTGCATGATACAGTCAGCGACTATCACACGTCAGGGGCATGGAACGCCTTGGGCGTTGTGGCCGTCGCGGCTCGGTTGCGTGGGTTGGGCGTGGACCAATTGCGGCAGGCCATGGGCATCGCTGAATATCACGGCCCCCGCAGCCAGATGATGCGCGAGATCGCCAACCCCACCATGCTGCATGATGGATCGGGCTGGGGGGCTTTGGTTGGTGTGTCTTCGGCCGTTTTGGCCGAGAAAGGCTTTACCGGCGCGCCCGCGATCACCATTGAGGCTGAAGAGGTCACGAGCCACTGGCAGGACCTTGGCCAGTTCTGGCAGATGCAGTATCAATATGTGAAACCCTACCCAATCTGCCGTTGGGCGCACGCCGCGATCGACGCTGTCCGGCAGCTAATGCACGACCATGACCTGAGCCATGAAGATATCGCCTCGGTGCAGGTCAATACGTTCCGCGAGAGCGCTTGTCTGTTTCAGGGCATGCCCGACGACACCTCAAAAGCGCAGTATTCGCTGCCATTCGCGGTGGCAGTGATGATGGCCTATGGGCGGATCGGGGTCGAGCATATCTCGGGTGCGGGTCTGTCTGATCCTTTGGTGGCGTCTTTGTTGGAACGTATTTCCGTTGATGAAGACGTGCGCCATTCGGCTCGGTTCCCCGAGTGTCGCATCGCCGATGTTACGATCCGCTTGCACGACGGGCGGGTGCTGGAAACTGGCGACGTCCATGCGCGCGGCGGCCCCGAGGCCCCGATGGATCAAGCCGAAGTGGTCGCAAAATTCATGGAGTTCGCGGTGCCGTCGTTCGGCGAAACAAGGGCCTCCGCCATACGCGACGCCGTTCTGGGGCTGAGAGATCCGGCATCGGCTTTCTCGGATCTTGGCGCGTTGATCTATGACGCTCCGTCCGGGTCCTAGCCCCTTAAACGCAGTCGAACAGCCGCCCCGGTAACCCCTTATGCGGTGGTAGCCCGAGTTCGCGCAGCAAGCAGAACATCATCGCCTGGTTGGACGTGACAACGGGTTTGCCCAGCGCGGCTTCAATCCGCTCGATGGCCTCGACGGACCGCATATCGGTGCAACTTAGAACGATCGCCTCGGCCTGCGGATCGTCGGCCTGGCAGGCGAGGTCAAAAACTTCGTTCGGGGTCAATTCTCCCTGACCGTAATTTCCCAGTTCCCGGCCCACATCGGCGCATTTAACCGTTTCAATCCCATTTTGGGCCATGAACGCGATGGCCTGCGTATTGATCTCGCCCAGATAGGGCGACGAAAAGCCGACTTTGCGGGCCCCAAACGCCTGAATGCCCGCGATCAGAGCACTAGCGGCTGTGACTGATTTGGCATTGGCACCGGATTTGATCTGCTCGGCCAGCTTGGCGTCAAAAGACGGTCCATGGGTCAGCGTTGCCGAGGTGCAGCCGTAAAGAACGATGTCGGGCCGCACGCCGGAGATCATCCGCAAATCATGGCTGATATCCGAAGCGCCCAAACCGGCCATCTGATCCGAGCCGGGGATTTCATCCACGTCATACCCGCCCATGCGCTGGAAATGCAGCGTGGTATTGGGTGGACGCATCAATGCCAGATCCGGCTCCAGGTTTGTGTTGGTGAAAGGCACCAGAACGCCGATCTTGGCCGCGGTTCGGGTCTCGGTCATGTCAGCACTCCTTTCAGCACATCGCGGGCGCGGTTCATCACGTCTGGTGTGCAAATCGTGGCGCGGAGGCAATCGCCTAGGCCATAGCCGCCCATCCCGCGCATCAAGAGGTTCTCGGCGCGCAAGGCAGCATCGACCCGCTGCGCTTGGTCGACTGAAGCAAAGCGCAGCAAGGCGAAATTTGTGTGGCTTTGCGGGACGGTTAACCCCATAGCGCGGCAATCTTCGTTGAACGCATCGCGGATTTGGGCAGTTTTTGTCACAACCTCTCGCATATGCGCCTGATCTCGCATTGCAGCGGCAGCTGCAGCCTGCGAGGGGATCGATACATTGTTTGGGTTCAATAGCTTGCGCAGTTCTGCCGCGATCTTGGGCGAAGTATAGGCCCACCCGACCCGAGCGCCCGCCAGCCCGTAGGCTTTGGAAAACGTACGAGTGACGACCGTATCACCGCGCTGAATCATGGCGAATATATCTACCGGATCATGTTCTGCATCCGAGAACTCTGCATAGGCTTGATCGACGACCAGCAGAACATTCTTTGGAAGGGTGGTCCGCAGGCGCACGATCTCAGCGTTCGGGACCAACGTTCCGGTCGGGTTGCCCGGATTGCAGATGAAGACGATGCGGGTTTCTGGAGTGACTGCGCTCAGAATGTCATCTACCGAAACAGTCAAGTCGACCTCGCGCGCCTTGACATAATCCGCCTGCACCTGCGCGGCTGCCGAGGCGATAAACGCGTAACCGTAGTCGGTGCCCAGCACGCGGTCTCCGGGCCCAGCATAAGCGCGGATCAGGCAACCGATCAGCTCCATCGATCCCGCGCCGCAAAGGATGTTGCTCGGGTCCAGCCTATGCACCTCGGCTATCGCTGCGCGGAGGTCCGGCCATTCCGGATCAGGATAGAGCGGCATATCTGCCATCGCGGCCTGTCCGGCGGCAATGGCGGCAGGGCTGGCGGGAAAGGCGCTTTCGTTCTGGGCCAGTGAAATCGTCTGAGGACCGCCAAGATCGGCCAGCGCATAGGCGGCTATAGCGCCAACATGAGGGATAGGCCGGATCATGTGGCTCCTCCGTAGGATTTAGCACCCTCGGCGCTGATCAAACCGCGTTTGAGGTCCAGCGCAAGTGCGTCAGGGTCGCGATCCACGGGATCGCCGAAGCCTCCTCCTCCGGGGGTTTCAAAGATCAGGTAGTCGCCGTCTTCGACCCGCAGCTCGCCCTTGCCGGGGATGTCAGCGTCGCTGTCGCGGAACCGAATACGCCCGGGTGCTCCGGGTTGGCCACCCATCCGACCAAGCGCGGGGAATTTCAGCCTCTCGACCGAAAGGAAGACGATGAAGGGCGCGCCGTTGGCCGAAGTCATCTCGATCCGTTGCCCCAACCCGCCACGGTATTTGCCCGCACCGCCCGAATCCGGCCGAAGCTCGCGCCGCCAGATCGTGACGGGGGCGACGCTTTCGGTGATCTCCACCTGGCTGCCAAACACGCCGGAAGGGTAGGCGGTTGCCGACAACCCATCCGCATGCGGTCGCGCGCCTGTGCCGCCGTTATGCACAGGCTCCACCGCGAATTCGCGGCCTCCGTCACGGGCGACCTCTGGCGCGTGGCGCATGGGCAGGTCGAACATGCAGGATGCGCCTTCCGCCGGGACCTGATCGGGCAGGGCTTGATGCAGGCAGCCCAGAACCAAATCAGGGGTCACCTGACCCAGCGTGTGTCGCATCGCCACGGGCACAGGGCGCTGTGCGTTCAGGATGCAGCCTTTGGGACCATCGACGGTAAAAGGCTCCAGAGAGCCTGCATTGTTGGGAATGTCCGAACCGACAATGCAGCGCAGGGCAAAAACGGTATAGGCAGTGGCATAATTCAGTGGCACGTTGATGCCCTTGCGCGAACAGCCGGAGGTGCCAGTGAAATCCACATGCATCCCGTCGGCGCTGACGGTCAGGGTGGCGTGCAGTTCCAGCTCATTCTCATAGCCGTCCATCTTCAGGATGTTCTTGTAGACGCCAGCAGGCACCTCGGCGATGGCGGCCAGAGTGCCCCGGCGTGAGGTCTCGATGATGTAAGCCCCAAGTGCGTCCAGATCGTCTATGCCGAACTCCTCCATCATCGACACCAGCCGGTTCACTCCGGCCTCGCAGCAGGCGATTAGGGCATAGATGTCGCCCTCATTGGCCACGGGTTCGCGGCTGTTGGCGCGGATGATGTCCAGCAGCAGAGCGTTCGGCGTGCCTTCCTCGACCAATTTGCAGGGCGGGATCAGCAGGCCCTCGTCGTATATGTCCGAACCCTCAGGCCCCATTCCAAGCCCGCCCAGATCAACCAGATGCGAGGTGCAGGAAGTGAAGCCGACGACCTTGCCATCCTTGAACGCAGGCATCATCAGCAGGAAGTCGTTCAAGTGACCCGAGGCGAGCCATGGATCGTTCGTCATATAGATGTCGCCGGGTTTCATCGTCTGAACCGGGAAGGCGGCGCGCAGGTGCTGAACGGCTTCGGCCATGGTGTTGATATGGCCCGGCGTGCCAGTAACGGCTTGTGCCAGCATCCGGCCGTTCACGTCGAAAATCCCAGCAGAAATGTCGCCGCATTCGCGTACAATCGGGCTGAAAGCCGCGCGGATCAGGGTCTGGCCCTGTTCCTCGACAACCGCCAGCAGCCGGTTCCACATCACTTGCAGTCGCGCAGGTGTCATTGCAGGCCTCCTTTCTGGTTCCGGATCAGGACGAGGTTTCCGATGGCATCCACATGGGCCGAGAAATCGGCTGAGACGAGCGTTGTCGTCTGTGGTTCATGGATCAGCGTGGGGCCGCAGACGCGGTCGCCGGGGTTGAGAGTGGCGCGGGCCACAAAACCAGCCTGTTTCGTCTGCCCGTCTACATCACAGATGATGGGCCTGGTTTCCGAAGGTGTCATAGTGGTCAGCGCCGGGGTGGAAAGCACTTCGGGAACGGCAGCGTCCGGGGTCGCGACCTGTACGGCCCAGTTCAAAATCTCGATCTGCATGCCCGGCACGGGGCGCGAGAATTGTTTGCGGTACTCCGCTTCAAACGCCTCGGTCAGCGGGGCGAGGTCTTCGGCGGTAAATGTGCGGTCGGGCAGCGAAATCTCAATCTCGTGCCCCTGACCGCTATAGCGCATAAAGGCCGAGCGTCGGATTTCGGTTGGGGCATCCCCGGCACCTTGGGCAACTACTGCGCTGGCCTCGGCGATCATATCGTCAAATAGGCCGTTGATCGCCGTGAAATCCAACGTACCCAGTAGAGAATAGTACGAGCGCACGATCTCAAAAGACACGGGCGCGAATAGAAAGCCCACGGCTGAGCCAACACCGGGATTTGGAGGCACCACGATGCGGTTAACGCCCGCAGATCGGGCCACGCGGCTAGCATGGAGAGGACCGTTGCCGCCAAAAGCGATCATGGTACGCGGCCCGAGATCCTTGCCCGACTCCACCGCATGCATCCGCCCAGCGCTGGCCATGCTTTCATCCACGATGCGGCTGACCCCGTCAGCGGCCCCTGTCGCGTCGGTTTCAAGCGCCGTGCCGATTACGCTTTGCAACGCGCCGTTTGACGCCTCAGGGTCAATCTTGATGAACCCTTCGGCAAATGTGTCGGGCACGATGTAGCCCAGAGTGATGTCACTGTCGGTCACAGTCGGCTCGGTTCCGCCGCGCCCAAAAGCCACCGGGCCGGGCTCCGAGCCTGCCGATTTTGGCCCCACCGTCAGACGGCCCAGCCGGTCCACCCCGGCGATGGAACCTCCGCCGGCGCCGATTTCGATCATCTCGATCACGGGGATACGTACCGGCATACCAGAGCCTTTGATGAAGCGCGCGGCCCGCGCGATCTCGAACTGGCGCGAGGTTTGGGGTCGGGCATGGTCGATGAGGCAGAGCTTGGCGGTCGTGCCACCCATGTCAAACGACAAAACCTGATCCAACCCGGCCCGAGCAGCGATACGCGCGGCTAGAATAGCCCCTCCGGCAGGGCCACTTTCGACCAGCCGGATCGGGAAACGCATGGCCGTCTGGACGGTGCACATGCCTCCACCTGCGGTCATCATCAGGATCGGGCAGGTGACCCCTTCGGCTTCGAATTTTTCGACGAAGCGGGTCAGATATGTCTCCATCAGGGGTTGGATATAAGCGTTGGCAACCGTTGTGCAGAGCCGGTCAAACTCGCGCGCCTCGGGGCTGACATCGGATGAGATCGACACGGTCAGATCGGGGCGTCGTTCGGTAAGAGCATCGCGCAACCGACGTTCATGCGTGGGGTTCGCGTAGGAATGCATGAGGCAGATCGCAACCGCATCCGCCCCGCTGGCGTCGATTTCAGCCAGAAGCGCGTCAATAGCGTCTTCTTCCAGTTCGATCAGAACCTCACCGGTCGCTGACATTCGCTCGCGAACGGTCAGAGAGCGTTCGCGCGGGACAAGTAGGTCGGGCTTTTCCAGATTGATATCGTATTGCGCATAGCGCCGTTCGCAGGCGATTTCGAGGATGTCCCGGAACCCTTGGGTCGCGACGGTTGCTATAGTGGCCCCGCGCCGCTCGATCAGAGCGTTGGTGGCCAGTGTGGTGCCGTGGATGAAGCCGGTCACTTCGGCCAGTGACCGTCCCGCGCTTTCCATGACGCGCAGCGCCCCTTCCATCGCGCCTTTGGCCGGATTTTGGTGCGTGGTCAGGGTTTTGGTCGAGGCCAATATCGTCTCATTGCCTGAAACAAGGACAGTATCGGTAAACGTGCCGCCAATATCTATGGCGAGGCGCAGAGCAGTTGTCATGGAGGGGTCCGTTGTCGTCTGTAACAGTTTGGGCATGGCGCCCGTTCGGCCTGCTACCGACGCGGTGCCACCAAGTTGCAGCCGGTGGCCCGGCGATCCATACGAGTTGGGATGCACTGACAAGTCATGAGGAATTGTCGGGCGGTTTTTACGTCACTGCTAGCGCATTTGCGACATCGCGGCATTCCAACGACGTAAAAACCTGAACTTCGCTGCAGGGCTTATCCCGACAGCCGCGCCAAATCCGCACTTAGCGCGCGGGCCTCGGAAATACTGCGCTGTAGGGCCTGCAATTGCGCCTCGGCAGTGGTGCCTTGGGGCTTTGCGTTCAGCACCCTGTCGATTCTGGCGGCTGTGGCGGGGTCTCCGCCGCCAATTGCATCGCGCTGTTGCAGGATTTTCAATTTTAGCTGCGCCAGTTCAGTCTCAGAGGATCGGATCTGCGCGGCCAATGCGTCGTTGCGGGCCTGAGCTGTCGCCACATCGCCCTCGGCGGCCTCGATCCGGTCATCATAGGCCCCGGTCGCAATGCCGGATACTCCGGCGAAGAACCCTCCGTCCGCCGGGTCTGTCGTGGTTTGGCAGGCGGCCAAAAGAAAGCAAGGCAGAGCAATGCGTGTGATCATGTTCTGCCCTGTCACAGCGACGACGCCAAATCGCTGGCGATCCCGCGCATCTGCGAAATCTGGTTGGACAGAGCCTGCAGATCACCGTCAATGGGCGAAGTGGTTTGGCGGCGCTTGATCGTCAGGCTGCGCGCCTCAGCAAATTCGGCCTGCCGTCTGGTTGCCCCGTCAATGGCCAGTTCCATCTGTTTCAGATTGCCATTGGCCTCGGTCAGCTCTCGTTGCAACTCGGCCTGATCTACGGTTCCCGCTGCGGCGCGAGCGTTCAGTGCGTCCAATTCAGCCTTTTGAGCCACCAGAACTTCGTTCATCACGTTCAACGTGGTCTGCATTTCGGCGGCGTTCCGGTCCAGATCGGATTTGATCTGACGCAACCGTCTTTCGCGCCCGGCATAGCTGCGCTGCACATAGGCCACATAGGTACCAGCCAGAGCGCCAGCACCTAGTCCGAGGGCGACACCTGTGCCTACGTCGTCAGAACCGCCCAGCCCAAAGCCGATCGCGCCCCCCGCTACACCACCTGCAATCGCCCCTTGCAGGATCGTCTTTTGCAGGGCTGCCGCTTGCTTTGCCAGATCGGCCTCGGCCTGGCTTGAGCCAGCGCCTACGGATCTCAGCGTTTCCGGCTCGCTGCCGCCACCGCAGGCGGACAGAGCCAACGATGCCCCTAACACGGCGGAGATCAGCCGGGTGGAATAAGATCTGCCAGCCATTGATAACTCCCTTTCTTACTATCTTCTGCCTGCGCCACATGGCGCAGAAACAATGCGGCATCCTCGCTCAGGCGCGCATGTGCTTGCCCGAGGTTACGCGAAGTTGCCGCAGCGTCAAAGAAATCTGCGCCTGGCTCGGATGGAAAAAACACCACGGCGCGGGTCAAAAGTTCATCGTAATAACTGCGGCTTTGATCCAGCCGCCTTAGAATGACACCGCGTGAGCGATAGATGTCGTAGATATCATTGCGGGCCTGTTGCAGTACTGGCAGCGCGGCAGGGTCCGAACGGGCGATCTCTTCGATCTGACCCAAGGCATTTTCAGCAACGGCCAGAGTGCGTTCGACACTGCGCAGTGCAACAATATCGGTGCGCAGGCTCTGCAATGTCGTGGCGGCCAGAAAGACCGAGACTTCGGCGGCGTCTTCAAACAGACGCTCTGGCGTTGCGGTTTCCTGCAGCGGCAAGCGACGGCGATACTGATCGAGGGCCGGTTCCAGGTTCCGGCTTGGCCCATCTGGCATCAGCCCAAGGGTGGAAAGGGCCGCGGCCAGCTTATCGGGTTCCGCAGCAGCCAGCGTTGCACTGATCGGCGCGGCTGGGGCGGTTGCGGTGTTCCTCAGCAGCTCAATCCGGTCACGCGCGAAAGCGGCGAACAGGCCATCGGGATAGGTCTGCAGATAGTCCTTGAAGTCGGCTTGATCGCTGCTTGCCGAAATGCTCCGCCAATGGGCCATATCGGCCTCAAAAGCGTCAGAGGGGCTGGCCGAGGGCAAACCCGGCGCGAAACTATGCTCATCTAGAACGGATTCTTCGACCCATGGGATCTGGCGGCCTTCAGTGTCCAGAACCACTTGCTGACGCACCCGACCCAGCATCAGCCGCACATCCAGATCTGGCGTTGCAATATGATCCAGCAGGCTCGAGGTGAAGACACTGTTGTCGCCCAGCCCATCATACGCCACGTTGCCGGGGTCAGTGGCATAGGCGATCAGTAAACCTGCACCGCCCCGGATGCGTACCAGACCCTGTTCGACGATCCCTTTGTCCGAGAACGGGTTATTGCGACAAGCGTCGAGCAGCAGGATGCCCACATCCGGCCCCGCCTTGGCAAGCACATCGCGCACGCGGTCGATGGTGATCGAACTTCGGCTGAGGGCGTCCAGGTCACTGCCCGAGAATTCGGTGCCGATCAGGTGGTTCTGACCGCCGATTTGAACCCCGTGGCCGGCATAGAAGAAGACAGCCATTTCAGCGCCCTGCGCCGCCTGCCCAAAGGCGTGTACAGCACGATCCATCGAAGCTGCGTTCTGATCGGTGGCCTCGGTTACGGCAAAGCCAAGCTCGCGCAGCGCTGCGCCCAGGGCCTCAACATCGTTGACCGGATTGCGCAGGGCCATATCCGGGGCGCGGTAGTCGGAATTGCCGATCAGCAAGGCCACACGATCCGCAGCCCGGGCCGAGCCTGTCGCCAGAACCAGACAGGACATTAGGCAAACCAGCAAAAATCGGACCCGAGTCATACCGTCACCTTAGCGCATGGATTTTCGACTGCACAGGCAGATTGGAACTCTATAGCCTGCCCAGTCGATCCTCGTCGTCCACAACGGTCAGCCACATATCCGGCCCGCTCCACCGCCAGAGGACGAGGTTGAGGTTCGCCGGTGTCGTCCCCGGCGCGAAGCTGCGCACCAGCAAACCGAGAAAACCGTCCTTGATCAATTGCGAAGCCAAATCTTGCGTCGGGACGGCGCGACGATCCAGCATGGCCGATCGCCAACCGGGATCGGCCAGTACGGGCGCGGTCATTCCGTATTGGGCCAAGGCGGCTGCGTCTCTTGTGTCGAAGATCGGGCCTAAATCAGCGTGGTAAGAAACCAGTACCGTCGGCTGCAAGTCCCCGACCTGATTGGCCTCACGCAGGGCCGTGGCCGGGTCCAGCGCCGTGTAGAGCGCGGGTGTGCCCTTCGCGTTGAACCGACCGCCATACTTCTCAGCCCCACGACCCGACAGGGGCTCACGCGCGTAGACCGGGTTTAATGCGCGAAAAAGCGGCCCGCGATACCAGCCCTCGTCAAGCGGCATCAGGCATAGACACCGGCATCGACGGCATCAATGTACTCCAACACCTGCTGCGCCTTGCCCTCCTGCACCAGCTGCATAGCGGTACGCCCGTCAAAGCCGGGCAGGGGTTCCGAGCGATACCAGGCATATGCGATCAGATCCGAGCCAAAACGCGGTTGCACCTTGTTGAGAACTTCGACCAGTTCGCGCAGGCGGCGTTGGGTCTTGTCGGATTGAATGCGCGTACGGCGTTGCAGGGCATCCTTGCCCAACCCCACTGTCAAGGCAACCTCTTCGGCGGATGTACGCAGAGCCGCCGCGATTTTCCGAGGCTCAAACAGCCCGCCTTCGGCGAATTGAGTAATCTGCATGCCACCCTCCAATCCTGCTACTTTCACGGTATATAGCGTCATTATTGCTGATTTTCAAGAATGTATGCCGTGTCACTGCCTCTCAAACCTCACCAAACCCCTTGGCAGACGACATGATCCTCACCAACTTGGGACCACCCGTTGATTGACGACAGGCTGAGCGGCCCTTTTACCTGTTCGCAGCCTCGGGTATGAGGTCTCAAATGGCAAGAAAACAGCAGGAGCCCGTCCATGTCGTTTCATCGCACCGCTTTTGCGGCATTGTTCGCGGCCGTGTTGCCAGCCGTCAGTTGGGCGCAATCAGAAAGCGCATCGTCTGAGGCGCTGTCCGTCGAATTGAACACAGCACAGAATGTGGGCAATGCCTGCCGTCTGACGTTTTTGGTGCAGAACGGAACCGGGGTCTCAATCGACAAAGCCGTGTTCGAGACCGTGATTTTCGACATCGATGGCGGCGTGGTCAGCCTTTCCCTTTTCGATTTCCGAGATCTTCCGGCGGATCGCCCGCGCGTGCGGCAGTTTGATTTGCCGGGAAGGGATTGCGCGCAAGTGGGCCGCGCCTTGATCAACGGTGCAAACACCTGCGTGGTCGACGGTGCGGATAGCACTATTTGTCGCGATACGCTCAGCCTCAGCAGCCGGGTCAAAGTGGAGCTTTTGGGATGAACTTCTTGGGCACTTTGCGTGAAATTCTGGCGCTTGGCGGGCCGGTGGTTGGCATCCTGATCGTGATGTCGATTCTGACGCTTTCGGTCACGCTGTATAAACTTTGGCAATTCGCGGCTTGTGGTGTTGGTCGCCATAAGGTTCTGTCCGAAGCTCTGGCTGCCTGGGATGCAGGGGATCGCGCAGCGGCGCGTACTCGGCTGAACGACAGTAGCAGCTACCTTGCGCCGATCGTTGGCGCGGCGATGGATGGGGTCGACGTGCCTGGCGTGGATGACCGTTTGGATGCCGAGGCTGGTCTGGCCTTGGCCGGGTTGGAGCGTGGCTTCCGTCTGTTAGATACGGTGGCGCAGCTTGCCCCGCTGCTTGGATTGTTTGGAACGGTGCTTGGCATGATCAACGCGTTCCAGAGCCTGCAAACCGCCGGTTCCTCGGTGGACCCATCGCTGTTGGCCGGTGGGATCTGGGTGGCCCTTGTGACAACAGCTGTGGGTCTGGCGGTGGCGATGCCAACCTCGATGGTTCTGTCTTGGTTGGAAAGCCGCACTTCGCGTGAGCGGGTGTTTGCGGACAAAGCGCTGCGGACCATTCTGGTGCCCGGTCACGCGCTGCAGGCAACGGCCGGGGCACAGATCCCGCGCGCCGCCCCTGAACATGCGTAACACGGCGCCCTTTGTCAGACGCCCCTTGTCGATGACGCCGTTGATCGACGTCATCTTTCTGTTGCTGCTGTTTTTCATGCTTTCATCCACATTCTCGCGATTTGCTGAGATCGAGTTGACTCAAGCCGAGGCTGGTAGCGGCGCGGGCACGGCACCGGCGGACAGAGTGTTCCTGCAGCTTGGTCCGGATCGGTTGGTTCTGAACGGGGCCTCGATCACGTTGGATGATCTGCTGACGCAAGTTGAAACCGGGCAGGTTCTGATCAGCCTCGACGCCGATACCTCGACGCAACGTCTTGTCGATGTATTGGTCCCTCTGCGAGGCCGGGACGGGTTGACCGTAACGGTGTTGGAGTAGGCCGATGATCCGTCAGACACCGCAACGCCGCGGACGCGACTCCACGATCCCGCTGATCAATGTGGTGTTCCTGATGCTGGTCTTCTTCCTGATCGCCGGTACCGTGGCCCCCCCTTTGGATCCCGACCTTGAGCTGGTCGATACCGCAGAACTGGAGGGGCGTGAGCCGCCGGATGCGCTGGTCCTGCATGCAGACGGATCGCTCAGCTTTCGTGGGCAGGCCACGGACGCCGAGACCTACATGGCGGATCATGAGGGCGAAGAGGTCCGCATCGTACCGGATCGCGCGGCCTCGGGCCCGCGTCTGATAGAGGTGACAGGTGCGCTGCGGCGTGCAGGGGCGAAATCGGTCTTTCTGGTCACGCAGCAGGCGATCGAATGATCCGAACCTCGGCCATCATCGCCGCTGTGGCCGTTCTGGTTTCGCTCTTGGTGCATATTCTGGGGCTGAGCATGACCACAGCCAGTTTGACCCATTCGCCAAGCGTTGTGGGCGATGAGGAAGATGCGGTGACCCTCGGCACGGCCTTTGAGGACCTGGCCGAACAAGTGCCCGAACCGATCGAGCCAGAAGAAGCGGAGGTGCCCGAACCTCCGGTCGAAACCTCGCCCGAGCCTGAAGAAGCGGAGATTCCGACAAGCGAAGCTCTGGTTGCGTCACCCGACCCGCAAGAGCAGGTTTTCGCACCTGATACCGGCCCCTCCAACGGCGGTCAGGCCGAGGTGCCAGAGCCTGAAGTGACCGAATCCGTTGACCAGTCCGAGACGCAAACGGCAGCAAGTGATGAGGTCGATGCAACACCACTGGCCGAGCCATCTGATATCGTCGAAATCCCGCAAGCCAGTGCGGCAGAGCCAGTCGAGCCGGTTGAAACGCCGGAGGCGGAGCAACTGGCCGCCTTGCCGCCCGTCGAGGTCGCGCCAGTGCCGCTGGAACAAGAGGCTGTTGAGCCAGAAATCGCGGTGGAGCCTGTGCCAGACGAAGCAGAACCCGTGGAGGACAGCGAAGGCACCGAGCAGGCGGTGGCAACCTCTCTTCGACCGCGTTTGCCCAATCGGACGCCCTCGGACGAGGTTCAACCTGCGCTGCCCGGTACGCGCAATTTCGACAACCTGAAATTCCCAGATCAAACCATTGAATCCCCACTGGCGGCTTATCAGCGCGAAGGGATTGATGCTTTCACCCGCAATGACAGAGGCAACCAGTCCGGTGGGCGAGGGCCGGGCAATTCCACGACGACCAACTATGCCGGACAAGTTCTGGTTCATCTGAACCGCGCGCCTCAGGTCTACGCGCCGGTTCGCGGCTATGCGCAGGTGTTTTTTCAGATCGACCCGGATGGCTCATTGGCCTGGGTCGAGGTGATCACCAGCTCGGGCTCGGACCAGGTGGATCGGGCCGCGAAGGAGCAGGTCAGGGGGGCAGCACCGTTCCCGCCGCCGCCCGGTGGTGTCAGCCGCAAACTGTCTTTCTACTACCAGAATGGCTGAGCCTAGCGTGGTCCGCGCCGTTGCTGCGCCCCGCCATCTTTGCGCATGGTCAGGCCAATCCGTTTGCGGGGGACGTCAACCTCGACAACGCGTACCTTCACGACCTGACCGGTTTTGACCACCTCATGCGGGTCCTTGACGAAGCGGTCCGCTAGTTGGCTGACATGGACCAGCCCATCCTGATGAACGCCGATATCCACGAAGGCCCCGAAAGCAGCCACATTGGTTACCGTCCCCTCCAACAGCATGCCAGGTTTGAGGTCGGTGATCTCTTCGATGCCGTCCCGGAACGAGGCGGTGACGAAGCTGGGGCGCGGATCACGGCCCGGTTTTTCAAGCTCGGCAAAGATATCGCGCACGGTGGGCAGGCCGAAGGTCTCATTGGCGAATTGCTCGGCTCGCAAGCCCTTCAGCGCTCCGTCACGTCCCATGATCTGCCGGATGTCCCGACCGCAGGCCGCCACCACACGGCGGGCGACGTCATAGGCTTCGGGGTGAACCGATGAGGCATCCAGCGGCTCCTCTCCTTCCCGGATGCGTAGAAATCCTGCGCATTGTTCAAAGGCGCGTGGACCAAGGCGGTCGACCTTCAACAAGTCTTTGCGGGACTGAAACGCGCCATTGTGATCGCGGTGCTGTACGATGGCCTCGGCCAAACCGGGGCCAAGGCCCGACACATGCGACAGCAGCGGGGCCGAGGCGGTGTTCAGGTCGACACCGACCGCGTTCACCACATCCTCGATGACCGAGGCCAGCGACTGTGACAAGCGATGCTGGTCCACATCATGCTGGTATTGCCCAACGCCGATGGATTTCGGTTCAATCTTAACCAACTCGGCCAACGGGTCTTGCAAACGGCGCGCGATCGAGACCGCGCCGCGCAGGGATACGTCCAGATCTGGGAACTCTCGCGCGGCCAGCTCCGACGCGGAATAGACCGAGGCTCCGGCCTCAGACACGACGGTTTTGGTGGGGGCTTTGACCGATTTGGGCAGCAGGCTGAGCGCGTCTGCGACCATCCTTTCGGTTTCACGGCTGGCGGTGCCGTTGCCGATGGCAATCAGTTCGATCTGATGGGCTGAGATCAGGTTGAGGATCGCCGCCTGCGCCCCCCGGAGATCCTTTTTGGGCTGAAAGGGATAGAGCGTGTCTGTCGCAACGACTTTCCCGGTTGCATCCACCACGGCGGCTTTGACGCCGGTCCGAATGCCGGGATCCAGACCCAGCGTGGGACGTGCGCCCGCCGGGGCTGCAAACAGAACATCCTTGAGGTTGCGCGAGAACACCTGAATCGCCTCATCCTGCGCCCGGCTGCGCAGGTCGGCCATTAGCTCGACCATCATGGAAAGCGACAGCTTGACCCGCCAGGTCCAGCCCGCGACCTTGCGTAGCCATTTGTCTCCGGGACCATCGCCACGGGTCTGCAGATGCGAGGCAACAATCGCCTGAGCCCGCGCCGCGCCCGCCTCGGGCTCAGGGGCGATATCAAGCGTGACGATCCCCTCTTTCGAAGCCCGCAGCATGGCCAGCGCCCGGTGTGAGGGGGCAGTCGCCCAAAGCTCGGAATGGTCAAAATAGTCGCTGAACTTCGCGCCTTCCTTTTCTTTGCCCTCAACGAGTTTTGACGACAATAGCGCCTCTTGCTGCATGAATTTGCGAAGTTCACCCAGCAGAAGGGCGTTTTCCGTCAGCCGCTCGGTCACGATGTCACGGGCGCCGTTCAGTGCGTCCTTGGTCGTTTCGACAGCCTCGGACAGATAGCCCTGAGCAAGGGTTTCCGGGTCGGCATTGCGGTCGGCCAGAATAGCGTCGGCCAGCGGCTCCAGCCCGTTTTCGCGGGCGATCATCGCCTTGGTGCGCCGCTTGGGTTTGTAGGGCAGGTAGATATCTTCCAACTGCGCCTTGGTCTCGGCCCCGGCGATGGATTTCGCCAGATCGTCCGACAGCTTGCCCTGATCCTTGATCGACGTCAGGATTGTCTGCCGTCGCGCCTCCAGCTCTCGCAGATAGGTCAACCGGTCCGAGAGGGTTCGTAGCTGCGTATCGTCCAGCCCGCCTGTCGCCTCTTTGCGATAGCGGGCGACGAAGGGCACGGTCGCGCCTTCGTCCAGCAACCTTACGGCGGCTGAAACCTGATCCGCGCGCGCGTTGATTTCGGTGGCGATTGTGCGGGCGATACGGTCCAAGGGGGCCTCCTGATACTGGGTCGGAAGGACTTCTTAGACAGCGTTTCGGAAGAGGGGAAGAGGGGCAGCGCATTGGGGCAAGATTTCCTGAAATGGTCTGCCCCTTTATCTGTGTTCGAGGCCCGGCCGCTGAGCCGGCCGGGCGTTGGCGTGCCTTAGAGGCACTCAGCCAATGTGTTTGCCATATTGCGCAGAAGTTGGGGATAGAGCGCCGCGCCGGGTTCAAGTTCGGCGCCAAGTGGGTCGATCACGGCGGTGTTGGCCTCGGACCCTTCCATCACGGTTGCGATCAGGCCGGGGTTGAACTGCGGTTCGGACAGAACGCAATCAATCCCTTCTTCTTTGATGCGACCCTGAATCTCTGCAATGCGCGCAGGGCTAGGATCGGATGCATCGCTGATCGAGATCGCACCGGATGCCGGGAAGTCGAAGTCATTTTCAAAATACTGATAAGCGTCGTGGAACACGATGAAGCTACCACCTTTAACCGGGGACAGCGTTTCTGCGATCTCGGCTGAAAGCGCCTCCATCTCAGCGCGCGCGGCGGCTGCGTTTTCAAAGTACTTACCAGCGTTTTCAGGGTCAGCAGCCGAGAGTTGAGCGGCAATCACGTTCAACCATGTTCCGGCGTTTGCAGGCGACAACCAGGCATGCGGATCGTGTTCGCCATGCGCGTGACCTTCGTGGTCGTCATGATCATCATGGTCTGCGTGCTCTTCATGGCCATGGTCGTCATGCGCGTGATCATCTTCCTTGTCATGGTCGTGATCATCGTGACCATGTTCATCCTTGTGATCGTCGTGATCATCATGGGCGTGTTCGTCTTCGTGGTCGTCGTGATCGTCATGCGCGTGTTCATCTTTGTGATCGTCATGATCATCATGCGCATGTTCGTCTTTGTGATCATCGCCATGATCTTCATGACCGTGATCGTCATGATCCTCGTCATCGCCGTGATCATGCGCTTCGAACAGTGCGTCCTCGCGGAAGTCCAGCAGAGTAGTTCCGTCCGCCTCCAGCAGCGTTGTTACAGCCGCGCCGCCAGCGAGCGTTTCGACAGCGTTTTCCATCCACGGCGTCAGATCTTCGCCGATCCAGAAAACCAGATCCGCCTCTTGCAGAGCTGCCGCCTCGGACGGGCGCAGATTGTATTCATGGGGTGAGGCACCCGGCTGAACGATCAGGCTGGGTTCGCCCACGCCGTCCATCACACGGGCCACAAGTGAATGCACCGGGGCAATGTCAACGGCCACATTCGGGGCGTCCGCCATGGCTGTTCCGCCCAGCAATGTAGCGGTGATCGAAATGGAAAGGAGGTTTCTGGACATTGGACCCTCTGTGTGATTTTATAACATTTAATCGCGGCATATATGATATAAGATAACATGACAAGTCAGAGGCAACAGAACTTGATCAGCGAAGCTGCGCCGGTGGGGTTCCATGATCATGACCACGTGTCCTGCGTGGAAACCGGCCTTGCCATGGCCGAGGCAAAATGCAGCGCCGAGGGTCTGCGCCTGACGCCTGTGCGTCACAAGGTGCTGGAAATGCTGTTGCAAGAACACAGGGCGCTTGGCGCCTATGCCATCCTCGATCGCTTACGGGATGAGGGATTCGGCTCACAGCCGCCCGTGGCCTATCGGGCCTTGGATTTTCTGGTCGAAAACGGGTTTGTCCATAAGATCGAACGCCTGAACGCTTTTGTGGCCTGCGCCCATCCGGGGGCAACGCATTCGCCGGTGTTCATGATCTGCCGAGGGTGCGACGCGGTGGCCGAAGCTTCCTCGGCCGTTGATAGCGGGGCCCTTGGCGATGCCGCCCGCGCCGTGGGTTTTGAAATCGAACGTACTGTAGTAGAAGCCGAAGGTCTCTGCTCTGACTGCACCGAAAAGGCCTAGCAATGTCCCTTGTCACCGTTGAAGACCTGAGCGTGAGCTACGGGGCCAATACCGTGCTGCGCCATGTCCATATGATCATCGAACCCGGTGAGATCGTGACAATTGTCGGGCCGAACGGGTCCGGCAAGACAAGCCTTCTGCGCGCCATTATCGGGGCCACCAAACCGGCCAAAGGGCGCATCACGCGCAAACAAGGGCTACGGATCGGTTACGTGCCGCAGAAACTGCATATCGATCCGACCCTTCCCATTTCAGTCGAGCGCTTCATGCGCCTTACCAATCGCGTCAGCCGCGCCCGCTGTGCCGAGGCGCTTGAGGAAGCAGGCGTGCCAGATCTGTTGAAGCGGCAGATGACAAAATTGTCCGGCGGGCAGTTTCAGCGCGTGCTGCTGGCGCGGGCCTTGATCAACCACCCGGATATCCTTTTGCTGGACGAAGCGACGCAGGGTTTGGATCAACCGGGTTCAGCGGCCTTTTATCGGCAGATTGATACCGTGCGCCGCGAGACCGGCTGCGCGATTTTGATGATCAGCCACGAATTGCACGTGGTCATGAGCGCCTCGGACCGGGTGATCTGCCTGAACGGTCATGTCTGTTGCGAAGGCTCGCCCGCCGTTGTGGCCTCAGCCCCTGAATACCGCGCCTTGTTTGGGACCGGGACCGGAGGAGCGCTGGCGCTGTACCGGCATGACCACGATCATCATCACGACCACGATCATAGCTCTCAGGACGCTGCAGAATAATGCTGGATGACTTTATGACCCGTGCGACACTGGCCGGGATTGGTGTGGCTTTTGCGGCGGCTCCGCTGGGATGTTTCGTAGTCTGGCGCCGAATGGCCTATTTCGGCGACGCAACCGCGCATGCGGCCATTCTGGGCGTTGCGCTGTCACTAACCTTCCAGATGTCTATCTTCGCGGGCGCATTGGCCGTAGCTCTGGTGATGGCGTTGACGGTTACTTTGCTGTCCGGGCGGGGATACGCGATGGATACACTATTGGGCGTTCTGGCCCATTCTGCACTGGCCTTTGGCCTCGTCGCCGTGTCATTCCTTTCAGGTGTCCGCATTGACCTGATGGCCTACCTTTTCGGCGATATTCTGGCTGTTTCGCGCGCGGACCTCGCCGTGATCTGGGGCGGTGCGGCACTGGTCGTTGCCCTGATCGGATGGCGCTGGTCGCAGCTATTGACCGCGACCCTGAACGAAGAACTGGCCTATGCCAGCGGCTATGATCCCAAGCGCGAGCAATTGATCCTGACCCTGTCTCTGGCGGTGACCGTCGCGGTGGCAATCAAGGTCGTGGGCGTTCTTCTGATCGCAGCCTTGCTGATCATTCCGGCCGCCGCTGCGCGCAGCCTCGCCCGATCACCCGAGTCCATGGCCTTGATCGCTGCGGCCATCGGAGCGGTTTCCGCCGTAGCCGGTTTGCGGGCTGCTTACGTTTTCGACACTCCTGCAGGGCCATCAATTGTATGCGTCGCGGCAATCTTGTTTGCCTGTTTCAGCCTGCTGGGATGGAAAGGTCACAGGCGGTAGAACGCCCTACCTTTCATTAAATGCGCGCTCCAACGTCAGTTGGACCGGTTTCAACAGATAGCTGAGAAGTGTCTGCTCACCCGTTGTCATTTCGGCCACAACGGTCATACCCGCCTGCAGCGGACGGTTGAACGCGCCGGTGCCGATGGTTGAGCCTGCCAGAGCGAAGGAGGCCCGGAAATAGGTCTCGCCCGTTTGTTCGTCGGTCATGGGCAGGGGGTGGACCGACAGCAACCGCGCCTCAACCTTGCCAAAACGGCGGGCATCGAACGTATCGACGCTGATCGCCACCGGGTGTTCCAGAGCCACATGCCCCACCTCGGAATTGGGAATGCGCGCCTCGACCATCAAGGTCTGCCGGGTCGGAAGCACTTCATAGAGCGTTTCGCCCGGGGCAATAACCTCACCGGGATTGGGTGAGGCAACCGACTGGATCACGCCACGCACCGGAGCGATCAGGCGCAGGTCGGCAAGCCTGGCATCTACGAGTTTCTGCGCGGTCCGCAACTGATGATGTTCATGTTCCAGCGCGTTGATGCGGGTCAGCACGTCCTCTCTCAGGGTTAGGGCCTCTTCCGCGAGTACCGCTTTTGCAAGGGTCAAAGCGTTGCGCGCCTCGGCAACGCGCACACGGGCGTCTTCGGCAGCGGCGCGCATGGCGTCGACTTCGTCTTCTTCTTCCAGAAAATCACTGAGAGATTTCAGACCCTGTGTCTGCAGCTTCGCGTAGCGATCCAGAACCTGCTCTTTCTTTGTGACCCTTTGGCGCGCGAACGCTGCGGCGTCTTCAAGAATTTGCAATGTCTTGGTTTGCTGCTCAATCGAAACGCGCTGAACCTTCTGGCTTTCGAGAAATAGCTCAATACGGGCAGCAGCCGTCGTCAGACCTGAATTTCTAAGCGTTTGTATCTGGGTGGACCTCTGCGGAGCATCGCCTTCAAGCATGGCAAGCACGGCCTGTGCATTTCCTAGATCCCGCGCGACAGAGGAGGCTTGCGCGGACAGGACCTCCATCTCTTGTGTCAGTTCCGGGTGGTGCAACTGGACAAGAACATCACCGATTTCCACAGTTTGACCGTCCTGCACATGGACTGAACGGACAATCCCGCCTTCCATGGTTTCAATCTGAACATAGTGGCCCATGGGAACGATGGTGCCCGGCGCGCGTGTGATCTGTGGGACATCGGTCCGCCATGACAAAGCGATCAGACTGGCAAGAAAACCGGTGATAGCTAGCGCGAGAAACGCCGCGAACCGAGGCGCGCGGGCACGCTTTCGTCGAGCGCTGCGGTCAAGCAGTCCTTCTCGGTTTGCGGAATGTGTTCGGAAAACCATCTTCAAGCTCCAAGCGTTTTCAGGGCGGCCCACATCTTCTTGCGCCCGACTTCTCCGGTGTCGTTCACAGCAACCTGGCCCGCGTTGAGATAGATGAATCGATCGGCGATGTTCAGAAACGAACGATCTGCGGTCGCGATGATCACAGTGTGGCCCCCGGCCTTATCCTTGACCCATGTTTTGAACGCTTGACGGCGAGTGTCGTTCAGTCCGTTTGTCGGTTCCGAGAACAGGTAGACCGAGGCTGGTCGTGCCATGCTACGTGCGAGGGTGAGAGATTTCAAAATCTCATCTGGCATTTGCGAAAGGGCTTCATCGGAAAGGCGCGTCTGCGCACCGTCTGGCAGCATACTGTGCCCTTGTCGTAAGCCCATCCGATCCAGCGAGGCTTGAATTCCCATGTCGGAAATGGACGGCGCGGCCAAACGGAAATTCTGCGCAACTGTGCCATAGAACAGTGATTTCTCGTAAGTCGCGTAGGTGACCGATTCGCGCAGCTCGTCCCGCGCGATTTGGCGGATGTCGATCCCGTCGTGCTCGATCGTTCCCCCAATCGGGGAGGCCAGACCATCGATTAGATCCAGAATGGCGGCACGCGCGGCTGTGTCGCTGCTCAGGACAACCACGACTTCGCCCGGCTTAAATGCCAGACTGACTTGCGACAGGATCGGAGGGCGGAGTGGATCCGGGCGGTATGTAACCGAAGAAAACACGATGGAACCGTTCAGCGCTTTTTGGTGGGACCAGCCGAGGCCAAGCTCCATCTCTTGCGGCAGGAACAGCACCCGGTCTGCCTGGCTGCGGCTGGCCTGGAAAGACATAAGCTGCGGAAATCCGGTATACAGCGCCTGAATGGGTCCGAAGATCTTTGACACCAAGGCGATTGAGGCGATCAGAGCGCCAAAACTCAAAGCTCCGGACATCGCGGCATGGGCGCACAATATAATTGCACCGGTTGTGGCTACGGCCGCAATTGTTTGCCCCAATGACTGCGCAAGTGCTTGAAATTGCCGAGCGCGCTTTGTGCTTTCCTCACTGGTTTCGATCAAAGGCATGCAGCGTTGGAGCCAAGGCGTTTGCATGCCGAGATTTGCGAAGGCGCCTTGATGGACGATTGCGTCTTGTACCGCCAGCTGGCTGAGTGAGGCGCCCCGTGCGGCTTTCCTTTCGAGCTGTTTTTGACGTGGGATCGTGATCAATCCCACTATTGCCAAAGCCACCGCCAAGCCAAATGTCCAAAGCCCAACGCTTGGCGCAAGATAGAGCAGAACGGCGAGGAACAGTAAGGCAAAGGGTAGGTCCAGAAGCGTGGTAATCATCTGCCCGGTAAACATCTCTCGGAGGGCCTCGAATTGGCGGAACCGGGACAGGTGTTGGTTCACGCCTGAGCTTTGCATTTGGCCCAGTGGCAGGGACATCAGTTTTCGGAACAAGGCTGTCATCAGCTTTTGTTCGCCGCGCCAGCCAATATATGTCAGCGAGCGCGTGCGCATGTGGCGAAAGCCCATGTCCGTCGCCGCGACGACGGCGACCCCAACGGCCAGTGACAGCAGCATGTCAACAGATCCCGACGGGATGATCCGGTCGTATACTGCCATCATGAGCAGCGGGGTGAAAAGGCCCAAAATGTTGCTGAGCAGGGAGACAAACAAAAGACCCGGCAGGATCGGGCGGAGGTCGCGAAAGGCCTGTGATACGGTGATCTGCGTTTTCGTGGTTCGGTTAAAGGCAAAACGATCGATCCGAAACAGGGTGCACCGGTGACGCGGAAGCTTTTGAAACCGCGGATTTTCCGCCTTTGCATCATCAACCAGTACATGCGCGCCTTTGCTGTTAAGCGCGAGAAAGGCTGGCCCATGATCGGGTACGACCAAGGCAGGACAGTCCGAGGCCGCGATCTCGTGCATCCGACACCTGACTTGTGCGAATGGTATTCCGAGATTTTCCAGGGTTTGTTTGATGTCCCCCGGCTGCAGGCGTTGGGAAAAGTGTGGAAACGCTTCGATCAGGCTGTCTCGGTCATGTTTCCAACCACTTGCCTGCAGGAGCGACTGGAAAAGCTGAGTGGTGTTTTCAATCGTCAAAGTGGTCATGCGGCACCTCTTTTCATGCGGCACGCTTCATCAGTGTCTCGATAGGCATCCTCTTGCCATTGAAGCAGATCGGAGGTCCGGATGTTGCCCAGCTGGGCGGATTGATCCGTCAGCTGGTGCAACCGGGGGTCGGGGCTTGCGATCACCAGAGTGGGGCGCGGCGAAAGCGTTTTCAAACAGGTTGCCAAGGCCTGACGCTCAGGTGCGTCCAGAACAGACGAGGGTTCATTCATCAGTAACATCCGAGGGCGTAAAGCAAGGGCTCGGGTCAGCGCGATCAGTTGTCGGTTGACCGGATCGCTTTCAAAACTCGACCCCTTGCCCAGCTGGGTATTGTAGCCTTCTGGCAGCCGGTGAACACGCTGCTCCAAACCAAGCGCGGCAGCGATCTGTTTGGCATGTTCAGCCGTTTCGGCGCCGCCAAACGCGGTCAGATTGTCCAGCAAGGTTGCTGAAAGGATCGCAGGGTCGCGCTCCAGCGCCACTATTCCGCCCCGACCTACAAGGGCGGGCCGTTCGGTTGTTGCAGCCTCATCTATCAGGCACGAGCCAGCATTGGGCTTTTGGTTGCCCAAAATGGTCGCGAAGAAGGCACCGACCATCCAGCTTTCTTCCGCTTCTATCAGTATCCCAGTGCCAGCTGGCACGTGAAAACTCACAGGGCGACTGGGGGCCTGTTTGTTTTGCGGGTGAGGCAGGCATAGCCCTTCGACCCGCAAATCACCTTTCAGTTTTTTGTGCGTAGCCCAGCTTGGCGGTTGCCGCGAGATACTGTCCATTTCGCGCAGTTTCCGCCGGGATAAAGCGACGCTTTCTGACTGAACCCATATCGCCATGATCTTGGTCAAAGGCTGAATGATACGACCATTCAAAAGCATACAGGCCGCCAATTCGGCAATTCCGATCATGTTCTGAATGACGAGATAGGCCCCCAACAAGCCCATTGCCGCGACCATGATCTGCCCGAAAACAGCGCCAAAACTCTGCGCAAAACCCGAGAACAGGATCAGCTTGCGGCTGACGTCGACAGTCTGGTCTTCAAGCAACTCAAACCTTCGGGCCATCTGAGGTTCCATCCGGTTGGCTTTGACCGTGGACAGGCTGGACATCAGGGCCGAGAGGAACGCATAGCGGCGGGTATCCAGTGCCTTGCGACGCTCAAACAGGGACCATTGCTGATGCTTCATCACAACCGCAATCACTAAAACGATACAGAGCGCGGCAATGGGAACCAGAACCAACCACCCTCCGATCAAGCCGATCATGAGGGCGAACAGGATCGTAAATGGCAGATCAATGGCGAGCGTCTGGCTCTGACCTGATTGGTGTTCTCGCAGTTGGCTGATCGCCATGTAGCGATCGAAATAGGTGCTGGCGGTGTCCTGAGCGAAGCGGATCGGATTTGCGTTCAATACCTGTTCCAGAAATTGGCGTTGGCGGGCGACGGCACACTCTTCGGCCCCGGTTGTCAACAGAACAGAACGCGCCCAACGCAATGCAAACTCAAGCCCTACACAGACCACCAGTGCCCAGGTCAGGAGGCGCAACGTCTCGGTCGATTGAAAGGGGATGATACGGTCGAAGATCAGCAGAATGGTGATAGGCGCCAAAAGGGACAAGATGTTCAGGGAAAGCGACGCCGCCAGAAGCGGAATACCCATCCGCAGCCTTGTTCTGCGCTTGACCGACCTGTTCGCTTTCATGTGTTAACGCCCGTTCATTTGCCCCCTAGGTCTGGGGTCGAGGCTTTTAAAAACGAGTAAACATCAGGTCGCGTGATGCGCTAAATTTAGAAAAAATTTCATGTATTTCAGTAACTTTCGAGAAAGCTCCGCGTGCTACTGGTTTTTGGGAATCGTCAGTAGGTAAATCGGGGTTTTGCGATGAAAAAGCCGGACATCAATCTGAATTTTCAAGCGAATTCCGCGAGGGCTGCGCAAAGCGAAAAGCAGGATATTGCAGAACACCTTTCACGGGCACCTGCAAGTTCGGCTGAGGACCCGACCAGGAGTACTCTGCATACGGGCGAACAGGCGCAAGGGGTGCTGGATGAAGCCCAGACCAGTGGTGGAGCGCCCTCGACTCGTGTCACTTTCGCTGAAAACGGGATGGTTGAAGAAGGTGCTATTTTAGACAAAACAAGCGCGCCGCAAAGCGTTGTCGCACGGGCTGGGTCGTCTGTGAATACAAGCCCATCTGGCGCCAGTGGGCAATCGGAGTATCAAGGGATGGTCTCCTCTGCGGAAACAACTGTCGGACCACTTCCTACTGCCGATGCATCGGCCGAATTGCCGGAAAATGCGCCTGTGGTCGAGCCGAATACACCCACCCCTCCGACAATTCCTGCAGCTTTGCCCCCTCAGCCACTGGAAGAACAAAACCAAGCCCCCAAGGATTTCATGCTTGATGGCTCAAGCCTATCAGAGAACGATGAAGGCGCGGTGGTCGGGACCATTTCGGTGTTTGATCCAGACTCGGATGGGCCGCATCAGTTTGAGGTGTCTGACCCTCGGTTCGAAATCCTCGACGGTCAGTTGCGGTTGAAACCCGACGTTGCGCTCGACCATGAAGACGCAAGCAGCGTTGAGGTGGATGTCACCGTTACGGATGAGGGCGGGTTGAGCTTGACTGAGCGTTTCACAATCGACGTTGCAGATTTGAACGAAGGCCCGGAAAAAGTGTCTTTGGACAACACGACCCTGGCTGAAAACGCAACGGGGGCGGTGGTTGGAAATATTTCCGTCGTGGACCCTGATTTGAGTGACACCCACAGTTATGAGATCTCGGATGGACGCTTTGAAATCTCGGACGGGCAATTGCGCTTGCGGCCGGGTATCTCGTTGGACCACGAGGGCGCAGATCACATTGAAGTCAGTATCAAGGCGACCGACGCCGGAGGCTTGAGCGTCACCGAAACATTCTCGATATCGGTTCAGGATATCAACGAAGCGCCGATTGATCTGACTGTTCAAAACGGAACGGAAAACCTGATCCGGAACGGTAGTTTCGAGGAATTCGACCTTACGCAGGGCCGGTGGAGAGGGTTTGACGATGATCAATCCGGTGCGTGGACCGATGCCAACGGGATCGAGATCTGGGACCGCCTAGGGGGGCTGCGGGCCTCGGACGGGGATCAGGTGATGGAGATGGACCATGGCTGGGGCATGGATAGCATCTCTCAGGTTGTGCAGACGCAAGAGGGGCAGCTCTATGATCTGGGCCTCGACCTGCGCGAGCGCCTTGTGAATGGCACCGACACGGTTGAGGTGTATTGGAACGACACTTTGGTTGCGGAACTGGATCCCAAATCGTCGGATTGGGAGACGTTCCAACTGCAGGTTGTCGGAACGGGTCAGGACAAGCTGGAACTGCGTGAGGCCGAAGGCCAGAATGACTCTTATGGCGCGTTGGTTGACAATATCACTCTGACCGAAGCGCAGTTGACCGTGGCGGAACATGTCGCGGGTGCCGTGATTGGACAAGTGCGGTTCGATGATCCCGATCATGGTGATACGCACCGCGTCGAGGTCTCGGATGACAGATTCGAAGTGATCGGAGGGCAGTTGCGTCTGAAACCAGATGTTGCGCTTGATCGCAGTGAGGCTGAGGCCTTGACCATTGACGTAACTGTCATCGACGAAGGCGGGCTAAGCACGACCGAGACACTTTCGATCTCTGTTGCAGACAGGCCCGACATGTCGATCAGCACCGGGTTTCACGCCAAATATTTCGATGCCGACCACAGCGTGACGCGACTTGAGGACGTGAACTGGGCCGCGCCCGCCATGCATCAGGAGGTCACGACGGAGATTGACTACGAAGTTAGCCGCGGGTCATTTTGGGAAGACGGGTCGCGAAACACTTTTGGCGTTGAGGTTTCCGGAACGGTACAGGTTTCCGAGGGCGGGACGTTCACTTTCCATCTCGGAGCAGACGAAGGCGCGATGCTGATTGTTGATGGAGTGCCGGTCATCAATGAGGATGATTCACATGGATATCAAACACGCACGGGCCAGATTGACCTCGAACCCGGAGCGCATTCTATCGAGGTTCGCTATTTTGAGAATTCGGGCGAAGCAGGCCTGAAACTGGAATGGGATGGCCCCGGCCTTGACGTCCGACAGCTTGTTTCGGCCCCGGATGTCGCTCAGGCACAGGTCGTGGCGGGGACTCCGCTCGCTTTCGATATCGACACAGCAGCTCTGGAAATTGGCTACGATACCCTGTTTTCCTTGGATGGATTGCCGCTGGGAACGCAGGTTGAAGTGGACGGTCAAACCCATGCTGCCGGTGAAAACGGCACCGTGGAAATGGTAGGTTGGCAGGGGGATTTGCTGATCATACAGCCTCCATTCGATTTCTCGGGCCCTATTGATGTGGGGGTACGTTCCTCCACTCCAACCGAATTCGGTGGTAGCCAAGACGCTGTCCAGACAGTGTCATTCGAGGTTCACCCGGCGCAGGTTTTTGCCCCGACTGCGCAAGTGATTGTAGGATTTCAGGCCAGTTACTTCGATGCGGAAAGTAGGTTGTCGAAATTGGACGACATTGATTGGAGCGCCGACCCGGCACATCAGGAAATCGTGTCTGAAATTAACTACAAAAACAGCGCTGACTCGTTTTGGGAAGGCGGATCAAAAGACACATTCGGCGCCCGCTTGGAGGGGCGCGTTTCGGTCGAAGAAGGCGGCACATACACCTTCTTTGCCGGAGGGGATGATGGCGTCGTACTATTCGTCAATGGTGTCGAGGTGATCGAGAATGATGGCCTCCACGCCTATAGGACCCGAGCCGGTCAGATCGAGCTCGACCCCGGCATCCATGATATCGAGGTCAGGTATTTCGAAAACTACGGGCATGCGGGGCTAAAACTGGAATGGGATGGCCCTGATACAGAGGGCCGCGCCTTGGTGCAGGCGAATCCGGAACTGACGATTGAAGAAAACGGGACCTTGGCGCTTGGCATTGACCTGACGGGTGCCAGCGATCAGGCGGATGTGGCAATTGAGGGGTTGCCAGCCAACAGCCTGATTGTAGGCGCAGAGGCCGCGGTGATGTCGGATGGGGGGCCGGTTGATGTAAGCGGCTGGGATATCGGCTACCTTGAAATCTCGCCACCACCGGGGTTCGAGGGCGCAATTGAAGGCCAGATCGTGATCTCGGATACCGGCTTTAACGGCGCGCCGGTGACATCGACAACCGCGTTTTCGATGGAGGTTGGAGATGGTGATGCGCTCACAAAACTCGATGCGCCGGATGAATTCGCGTTTTTTGGGAATGCCTCGGGCAACGGGGATGTAGCATCTTGGGATGCTGATTCATCCGATGCCGCGCAGGACGACGCTGACGATGTTCTGAATGAAGACGTAATCTCGCCCTCACATTCCGAGATCATGAGTATCGAGACAGAGGCCTATGAAAGGGTCGATTGGTAGCCCGCGGCTGACCTATTCGGACGTGGTTATGAAAAAATAGACCCATTCGCCTTTGAATTCCGGGTCCTTGGCGCGGGCGGCGGCGACTCGATCCTTTAGGAACTCAAGGTAAGGCCCCGCCGGTTCGATCAGAGGTCTTTCCTCGTCAAAGAGGGGCCTCGACGCCGCAAAGGCGACCGCGATTTCTTGTCCGTATGGAGGGCCGATTGTGATGAAAAGGCCGGGGTCGCCTTGTTTCTCAGCGCCAATTTTGAATGCAGATTTGGCGGGTGTTCTGGCAAACGGGACCGACGCGTTTGGGCTGAGATGTATGACCTGACCGTCGGCGTCGAAATAGTCGACATAAATATAGGCGTCGTAGTCGGCCCCGGTCAGGTCAAGGACCAGTTGCTGGCCTGAAGCGTAGCGAAACTCGCGCGTGTGGATATCATCGCCCACCAGCAGGGGGTTGGTGATCTGGTCAGTCGATTGTGGCAAGCCCACATCGACAATCCCGCTAAGCGCGCCGCATTGGGGTCGGGGGAGGATCAGCAGATTGTCAGTGACCTGAATATTGGCCCCCATCTGCGCCTGAAGCGCCGACAGGACAGGTCCGCGTAGCCCGTTTTCAGGGATGTGACCGATCAGTTCGAGGGTATTTGTTTCTGGGCGGAACTGCACCTGAAGGCGTGAGCACGGTACCTGCGCCAGCAGGCCGTCTATGCCATCACGCAGGTCTTCAGCCGCCTGGCCCGCATCTTCAGGGCGCGTGAAACTTTGAAAGGCGGCGAGGCTTACGGGATCAATCGGGGAATCGCCGGTTGCCGAAAACACATCGGCCGCCTTGGCCTTTGGGACGTCCGGTTGGGTTTGGGTCAAAGCGACGGGCCGCGCCTGCACGGCCTGAGCGGTATCAAAGGAAGGTTGTGTCAACGCCACTGTATCCGTCGGCGCGCGGTTGGATGACAGCGTGGTCGTCGGCAACTCGGCCGAGGCCAGAGACACCGCAACCGCCTGTTCGGCAACGACAGGTTGGGGCTTGTCCGGAACGGCCGTCAGAGCCTGCGTTTGGTTGGCCACCTCGTCGCTGACTGCGAGACTTAGAGCATTCGGGGCAATCTCTGGGGCCGAGGATTGTGGAATAGCGCCCTGCGCCAATCGTGCGCCGCTTGTTTCTTCGGTTGAGGTCGTCTCTGTATCCGGCTGCGCCTGCGCCGCGGTGCTTTGTTTCACCTGATGCGCCGAAAGCTGCATCCGTGTTTCCGGTACGGGCTGCTCGATCACGGGTTCAGGCTCTGTAGACCAAAGCAGAACAACCGCAGCCACGGCGTGAATTGTGACCGAGCAGAACAGCGCAGTGCCCCATATCAAAGGAGTGCGCGTCACCGGACCGGACCCGGAGGTGTAACGACCAGCACCACATCCCGCGCGCCCATCGCCTCGAACGTGGCGATCAAGGGCAAGACCTCTCGTAGGGCGGCATCCTGATGGGCGTTGATGCGGAGCAGCAGGTCGGGCTGTTCGGACAGCGCCTCCTCGACCGATAGCGCGATCTGATCCGCCGAAAGCTCTGTTCCGTCCAGGGCCAATTGGCCATCAGCGCTGACCGACAGGGTCAATCCTCCCGCTGGCATATCCGCTCCGGATTGCGACACCGGCGGGGTCACGTCGAATGGCGCGGTGGCGTCCATGCGTCCGATGAGCATGAAGAAGACCAGTAGAAAAAAGACGACATCTATCAGGGCGATTATGGTTTCGGGGTGATGGCGCGGGGCAGGGCGGGTGATCTTCACGGGCGCGCCTCCAGCCGGACGACGCGCATGTTGGTCACGCCTGCGCGGGTGACCACGTCCATGACAGTAACCAGCGCCTGCATGCGGGCGCTGCCAGTGGGAAGTACGATCACCGGAGTTGCCGGGGCCTGGGCTATTCTGTCGGACAACAGTGCCTCAAGCTCCTCAGAGGTCAGTGATTGCCCGCGGAAATAGGGCGCGCCGTCGCCTCCGATACGGATCACTACGGCGCTGGCGGGTTCGCCTGAGGTGCCGGAGGGTGCAGGGCGATCCGATTGAGCCAATGCCGGGATCATGTCGAGGTTCAGATAGGTCGAGGTCACCATGAAGAACACCAGCAGGATCAGCATCACGTCGATCATCGGCACCAGCGAGATCAGGGGCCGTGTCGGTCTGCGTCTGTTCAGGCTAAGCTCGGCGGACATGTGTGAACCCTTACTGCGTGCCGCGTTCCTCGATCACCATCAACTGCCCGACCGCGTTCTCGATCGCCTGAGCGCCCGCTTCTGCGCGGCCCGATAACAGCGATGCCCCGACAGCGGCGGGGATGGCGACCAACAGACCGGCGGCGGTGGTCAGCAAGGCCTGCCAGATCCCGCCCGCAAGGACCGAGGCATTGGCCGCGCCTTGCGCCAGCTCCAACTCCTGAAACGACTGGATCATACCGGTCACAGTCCCCAACAGGCCGAGCAGGGGCGAGATCATCGCGATCAGCTCCAGCACGCGAATCCATGTGTTCATGGCGGCGAATTCCTGATTGCCGCGACGTGTGAGTTCGGCCATCAAGGCGGGCCCCTTGAACCCATCGTTCAGCGCCTGCATGGCATAGGCGCAGACGCGATCAGCCGGAGATTTCCCCGCAGCGACAGCGGCCTGTGCCGCCTGCTTTTCGCCCTTGGACCATTGCACCAGCGCCGTGTCCCTCGCGCCTCCGCCGGACCGAACCGGGGCCAGTTGCATCGCTTTGATGACAATCAAAGTGACCGAGAGCAGCGACAACGCGCCAAGGATTGCGATGATTGGGCCTCCTGCGCCCAGTGTCTCGAGCCCGAACATGATCTATTGCGCCAGATTGGCTGAGGTCTTGCTGCCCAGCGCCAGCAGTGGGAAGCAATCCAGAGGCTCGGCGTTCTGGGGCTTGCAGGCCGGCAGGTCGTGCAGCAGCACCTCTGAGATATTGGAGCATTCGATCTCGGGGATTTCGAACAGTTTAAGCACCGTGCGTTGAACGGGCAGGGGGGCCGCGTCGATGGACAGTAGCCGGTCGATCACGCCATTGCTGTCGAGGATGGCCAGCGACATCTCGAATTCTTCGAAACTGTTGTCAGTCTGGTTGCGAAACAGGAAGAACGCGCGGCATCCGCCGTTTTCGGCGGGTTCGAATTTGTTCAGTTCGATACCAAGGCGGCCCTCATCGGCCTGCGCGGTTGCGGCCATCAGTGTCAATGCAACTGCGCCGAAAAGGGATTTTCTCATCTTCCTACCTCTGCTGCCGGTCGTTGAACCCACATCCGATGTCATGCGTCGCGGGTCTTAGCACTGAACATTGCAGAAACAGGGCGCATGCGGGAAGATATTTCTGCAATGGGTCACGTTCGCGTCGGAACAATGAACTTGCCCTAGCGTAAACAAACGGTACGGCGGATCAGGAAAATGTGTATATTGATCTCGACCTGGTCTGCACATTGCGACCGATTAACCACACAAACCGCAGAGGAAACTGGAAGTGTTTGCGAGTTTCGCCATCATGTGAACTAATTCATACACAAGATTGCAGGCGCTGCTGTAAGCGATTCAACAAGAACAACAAGCTGCGATCGAACAGGACGGTATTGGGAATAAAATGGACCTTTCATCTTATCTGGAGCCCAGAGACGACGAACCCCCCAGCGGAGAAAATCTGGAATACGATCCGGCCTTTACGGACCTTGAGATCGCGGCTCAGCCGGGCGAAGAGCGTCAGATGGGCGATGAGGTCGTCGCGGCCGAAGAACAGGACTGGCGCGATGTCGAGGAGAAAGCCCTGGCCGTCATGGATAAAAGCCATGACATTCGCGCCGCGATCTATCTGGCCGAGGCGGTTTTGCACACCAAGGGTCTGCCCGCCTTTGCCTCGGCCGTGGGCTATGTGAAATCCCTGCTGGAAGACAATTGGGATACCTGCCACCCCGAGCTGGATGAAGATGACGGCGATGCCACGATGCGCATCAATGCGGTTCGCGGTCTGGCCTCGTCTGATCGGATGGTACGCGCCTTGCGTCGGACCGCTTTGACAGACAGCCGCATGTTCGGTCGGATGACCCTGCGCCATCTGGATGTCGCCGAGGGTCGCATCAACATGCCCGCGGATCTGGACGACGCGCCGGATGCAACCGGGGTTGCCGCCGCGTTCAAAGACACCGATGACGAGGTGTTGGAGGCCAATGCCGATGCAGCGTCCGCGGCTCTCGATGATGTTGAGGCAATCGACGCTGTTTTCAGCGACAAAACTCCCGGCGAAGGCCCGGATCTGACGCCTCTGTCTGATGCGCTGAAAAGCATTAAGCAAGCGTTGGCCAGCTATGCCGATGTGGGTGAGGCCGAAGCAGACGATTCCGGCGACGATGACAGCCCAAGCAGCCCAACGGGTGCCCCGGCCGCGCCGATGGCGTCGGGCGGTGGCGGCGGTGGGGCGATCAACACGCCCGAGGATGTCACGCGGATGCTGGAACGCATCATGGATTATTATGCCCGGTGCGAGCCCTCCAGCCCGCTGCCAATTTTGCTTGAGCGTGCCAAGCGCCTTGTGAATGCCGATTTTCTGACAATTATCGAAGATATGGCAAAAGAGGGTCTGGACGAGGTGCGCCAGATCGGCGGCATAAAAGAAGACGACGATGACGATTATTGATCCGTTTGGGCGCAAGCCGAACACCGGATTGAAAAGAAACACTGATGGATGAATCGAGGAGCATCAGATGGCTGACAGTTCACAAAAATTTATAGCCCGGAACAGGGCTCCGAGGGTTCAGATCGAATATGATGTTGAACTCTATGGGGCCGAGAAGAAGGTCCAGCTGCCCTTTGTCATGGGTGTCATGAGCGACCTTGCCGGGAAATCCGAGGTCGAGCAGCCCGCCGTGGCCGACCGCAAGTTCCTGGAAATTGACGTCGACAATTTCGATGACCGGATGAAGTCGATGGCGCCGCGCGCGGCCTTTACCGTGCCGAACACCTTGACGGGTGAGGGCAATCTGGCCGTCGATATCACGTTCGAGAGCATGGATGATTTCAGCCCCGCCGCGATTGCCGCGAAGGTTGAGCCTCTCAAGGAGCTGCTGGACGCGCGCACCCAGCTGTCCAACTTGATGACATATATGGATGGAAAAACCGGGGCCGAGGATCTGATTTCGAAGATCATGCAGGACCCGTCGCTGCTGAAGACACTGGCAGCCCAGCCCAAACCCGGCGCTGACGCCGCCGAGGAGGAGTAAAAGATGGCCGAAGAAGAAGCCAAGGTAGAAGCCGCCGAAGGCGCAACCGCGTTTGGATCCTCGGAATTCGAGGCGCTTCTGACGAAAGAGTTCCGCCCTAAGTCGGATCAGGCGAAAACCGCCGTTGAAAGCGCAGTCAAGACGCTGGCCGAACAGGCACTGGCCAATACCGGCCTGATCTCGGACGACGCGCTGCGCTCGATCGAAGGGATCATTGCTGAGATCGACAAGAAGCTGACCGAACAGGTCAACCTGATCCTGCACCATGCCGATTTCCAGCAGATGGAAAGCGCGTGGCGTGGTCTGCACTATTTGGTGAACAACACCGAAACCGACGAGATGTTGAAAATTCGCGTGATGAACATCTCGAAGAAGGACATGCACAAGACCCTGCGCAAGTTCAAAGGGACCGCATGGGATCAGTCTCCGATCTTCAAGAAACTCTATGAAGAAGAGTTCGGCCAGTTCGGTGGTGAGCCTTATGGTTCGCTGGTGGCAGATTATCACTTTGACCACAGCCCGCAGGACATCGAGCTATTGGGCGAGATGTCCAAGATCGCCGCAGCCGCGCATGCACCGCTGATCACCGGGGCCAAGCCCAGCCTGTTCCAGATGGACAGCTGGTCGGAACTGGCCAACCCGCGTGATCTGACCAAAATCTTCCAGACTCCGGAATATGCCGCATGGCGGTCGTTGCGCGACAGTGAAGATGCGAAATATGTCGGTCTGGCAATGCCCCGCTTCTTGGGTCGTCTGCCTTATGGCTCCAAAACCGAACCGGTTGAGGAATTCGCGTTCGAAGAAGACACCAGCGGTGCAACCAGTGACAAATATAACTGGGTCAACGCGGCCTATGGTATGGCGGTGAACATCAACCGGTCCTTCAAGGAATATGGCTGGTGCTCGCGTATTCGCGGCGTGGAAAGCGGTGGCACGGTCGAGGGCCTGCCCGCGCATACCTTCCCAACCGACGATGGCGGCGTGGACATGAAGTGCCCGACCGAGATCGCGATTTCGGACCGTCGCGAGGCGGAACTGGCCAAGAACGGCATGATGCCTCTGATCCACCGCAAGAATAGCGATTCGGCGACCTTCATCGGCGCGCAATCGCTGCACAAGCCGGCGGAATATGATGATGCGGATGCAACCGCGAACGCCAACCTGGCTGCGCGCTTGCCCTATCTGTTCGCGACCTGCCGATTCGCGCATTACCTGAAATGCATGGTGCGTGACAAAGTTGGCTCGTTCAAAAGCCGCCAGGACATGGAATCATGGCTGCAGGGCTGGATCAACCAATACGTGGACTTCAACGCCGATATCTCGGCTGAAGCAGAAAAAGCACGTAAGCCTTTGGCCTCGGCCGAAGTGGTTGTGGAAGATGTCGAAGGCAATCCAGGCTATTACACGTCCAAATTCTTCCTGCGCCCGCACTATCAGCTGGAAGGCCTGTCAGTCTCTCTGCGACTCGTATCGAAACTTCCATCCGAAAAAGCTGGATAAAGGTCAAAAAAAATGGCGGCATGTGATGTGTTTCACTGCCGCCGTCACGACCCTCCGGTAAACCGGGTTTAGAAACTAGAAAAGAGGAAGGCTAAAATGGAAAACGTATTTGTACAGATGGACTTCCCGGGCGAAGCACGGGAAAAGCAGCACAAAGATTGGATCGCGGTTAAGTCGATCTCGTGGGAGGTTGAGCGTACGCTGGACATGTCCGACATGGGCACCACGCAGCGCGGTTATGCCAACGCGAATTTCGGCAAAGTGACCCTGAACACCGAGCTCAGCAAAGCGTCTGCCAAGATCATGACTTATGTCGCGTCGGGCAAGTCGAACTCGGAAATGCTGATCCACATGTGCCGGTCTGGCGATGACGAAAAGAAAGGCATGGAGCCTTATCTGATCATCAAGCTGCGTGATGCAATCGTGGACAGCTACTCGGTAGATGGCGGCGAAGATTCGATCCCGTCGGAAACCTGGACCGTCGCGTATCGTGGCATCTCGGTTAAGTACAAGATCGCCGACTTCAAAACCGGCAAGCTCAGCGACTGCAACGAGTTCCTGTGGAACCTGGAAACCGGCGACGTCAGCTAAGGTTTCAAACGACTACGGGTCCCGGTGGCATTTGCCGCCGGGGCTTTCGCACTTTTTCCATCCTGACTGCGCGAGGGTTACATGACGCCGGAAGAGCATCTTAAATCAGGCGATCTGGCGGCCACATTGGCCTCTCTGCAAGATAAAGTCCGTGCCAATCCCGCAGACGCCAAGCTGCGGATTTTTCTGTTTCAGCTGCTCTGTGTGATGGGTGACTGGAAACGCGCGATCACCCAGTTGAAACTGAGCGCCGAAATGGATGAAGCGGCCACGATGATGGCCAAAACCTACCGGGAGGCCATCATTTGCGAGGTCTATCGCGAAAAGGTCTTTGCCGGGGAAAAGACCCCAATGATTTTTGGCGAGCCAGAAGAGTGGCTGGCCCATCTTATCGAGGCACAGAAACTGACGGCTGGCGGGCATTTCGACCAGGCCACTGAGCTGCGCGGGAGAGCGTTTGACGCTGCGCCTGCGACATCCGGCACGGTGAACGGTGAATCGTTCGAATGGATCGCCGATGCCGATATGCGGCTGGGGCCGGTCCTCGAAGTGATTGTGAACGGCCGCTATTTCTGGCTGCCGTTTTCTCAGATCGTTCGGATCGATATCGAACCGCCCAGCGACCTGCGTGACGCGGTCTGGACGGCCTGCACGCTGACAGTTTCCAGCGGAGGGGAACTCGCCGCCCTGATCCCAACACGCTATGCCGGATCAACCGAACAGGGTGATGATGCTGCCCGTCTGGCGCGGGCGACCACTTGGGTTGATGCCGGCGGCGAAACCTTTGTCGGGCTGGGCCAACGTTTGCTGACAACAGACAAATCCGACATCGCGCTGATGGACATTCGCGAACTGGTTCTGGACGTGGCGGTCGGGGCCGGGGAAACGGCGGGAGATGGCTGAGAAGACCCTTGCCGAACGTCTGCAACCCTCGCTTCTGGATCGGTTGACGGATGACGCGCCGGATCAGTTGAAAGAGGGGCGGGATTCCCGCGTGATTGACGTCGGGCGCCTGCGCGAGATCATTCAGCGCGATCTGTCCATGTTGCTCAACACCACCGATCAATCCGATCTGATTGATGAGGACGTCTATCCTTATGCTTCCAAATCAGTCCTGAACTACGGCATCCGCCAGACTTCGGGCTCGTTCTCTACCCTGCGTCAAGCCCAGCGCATTCAAAAGTCCATTGCCGATTCTATCGAGGTGTTTGAACCTCGGATCGTGAAAGGGTCGGTCGCGGTCGAATTGCGCTCGGAAAAGCAATCGGGCGAGATGCATGTGGATTATGACATCCGCGCCGTGATGTGGGCGCAGCCCATGCCTCTGGAATTGTATCTGCGCAGCCGGGTCGACGTGACCACCGGCGAAGTCTCGATCGAGCGGAGCTAGGCGCGATGGATACACGGCTTCTGAAACACTACGAAACCGAACTGGCTTTCCTGCGCGAAATGGGGGCCGAGTTTGCCAATGCCTATCCCAAGATTGCCTCGCGCCTGGGGATGGAAGGGATCGAGGTTGTCGACCCCTATGTCGAACGTTTGCTGGAAGGTAGCGCGTTTCTGGCGGCTCGGGTTCAGCTGGAACTGGACATGCAGTTCCCGACTTTCACCTCGAACCTGCTAGAGATTGTCTATCCGCACTACCTAGCCCCGACACCGTCGATGATGGTGGCGCAGATGGAGCCCGACATCGGCAATGCTGCCCTGAAAGAAGGCTACCCGATCCCGCGAGGCACCACCTTGCGCGCGCGTTTGGCCGAGGGCGAACAAACCGCGTGTGAGTTCACCACGTCCTCGGACCTAACCCTCTGGCCGATTGAGATCACAGAGGCCGAATATATTGACGGCCGGGGGGAACTGGTGGCTGCCGGAGTGGCGCGCGACACCGACGCGCGCGCCGGTATTCGCCTGCGTTTGAACCGCACCGACGGTGAGCCGATGGCCGAGCTAGGTATGGACAACCTCGTGCTGCATCTGGACGCCCAAAGCGGCAAGGCTTGGGCCCTGCATGAGTTGCTGGCCACCCAATGTGTTGGGCTGACGGGCCGCTCGACGGACCGCCGCGCGGATTGGACCACCCGGCTGACGACTGCGGATGTGCTGCCCAAAGGGTTTGACGCGGATGAGGCCCTGTTGCCAACGCCGCGCCAGTCCTTCGACGGTTATCGCTTACTTCAGGAATATTTTGCGATGCCGGAACGGTTCCTCTTTGTGGAACTGACCGGCTTGCGGCCCGCGCTTGAGAAATCGACAGGCACGGATGTGGATATCTACATTCTGTTGCAGGACGGGATGCGCGATGTCGCCCCCGCCTTGACCCCTGCGGCCTTTGCGTTGAACGCGGTGCCTGCGGTGAATTTGTTCCACCGCCGCTGCGACCGGGTGCATATCACCCAGATGGACACGCAGCATCACGTGGTGCCCAACCGTACTGCGGGTCTCGACTATGAGATTTTTGGGATTGAACGTGTCACCGGCATTCAATCCGATGAAGAGGGCGACATTTCCTTCCGCCCCTTCTACAGCGACACCGATCTGACGGCGGCGGGCGACAATCACTCGGCCTATTACACGATTAAACGTCGGATGCGGCAGCGCAACGAAAAGGAACGGCTGCGGGGCGTGCGGACCTCGTACTTGGGGTCCGAGGTCTACCTGACTTTGGTTGACCGAGCGCAGGCGCCCTATCCCGGATCGTTGGAGCAATTGGCGGTTGAAGCGCTGTGCTCCAACCGCGATTTGCCCCTCTTGCTGGCCGCAGGCGGAGATGACGTCTTTCATCTTCCAGACGGTGGTCCGGTCAAGACAATCCGAACGCCTGTGACACCGACGCGCCCGCACGCGACCTTGGCGCAGGGTGATGCTGCGTGGAAACTGATCAGCCATCTCAGCCTCAATTATCTGTCCATTGCGGGCGATGGGAAAGAAGGCGGAGCGGGCGCTTTGCGCGAATTGCTCGGCATCTATGCACCGCTCGGCAACCGCGTGACCGAGAAACAGCTTGAGGGCGTCGTCTCGGTCTCCAGCCGCCCCATCGTGCGCCGGATGAGCGACGAGGTCCTCAGTACGGCGGTGCGCGGGTTAGAGATCACGCTGGGCTTCGACGAAAGTTTCTACGAAGGCACCAGCGTCTATGTGCTGGGCGCGGTGCTCGAGCGGTTCTTCCGCAAATACACCACGATCAACAGCTTCACGGAAACCGTGCTGAAAACCGAACGACGAGGAGAGATTGCCAGATGGCGACCAGCGGCCGGACTGGGCAGGATCATCTGAGCCTGCTTGCCGCGCTGGCGGCTGATCCTGAAAGGCATCACGTCTTTCAGGCGTTACGGGTGATCGAAGCGCATTATGCGGATGCGCCGCGCCTGGGTGAATCGCGCCGCCCGCGCGAGGATCGCGTGCGTTTGGGGCAGGATGTCTCACTGGCCTTTCCGCCCAACACGCTGACGCGGTTTGAACCGGCGACCGACGGCGCGCCGGGCAAGCTCAACAACCTGTTCTTTGGCTTTTTTGGTCCGCAAGGCCCTCTGCCCCTGCACCTGACTGAGTTCGCCCGAGACCGTCAGCGCAACCACCGCGACCCGACTTTCGTGGCCTTTGCCGACATGCTGACGCATCGGATGATGAGCTTGCTCTACCGTGCCTGGGCAGCGGCCGAACCAGCGCCGAGTTTCGACCGGGGCGATGATCCGTTTGAACAGCGCGTGGCGGCTTTGGCCGGGTTCAAGGGCGAAGACTACAGCGACCGTGACGCGATGCCGGATATGCTGCGTCGTTTCTTTGCAGGGCATCTTGGGTCGGGGACGAAAACGGTCGAAGGTCTGATCGCGATCCTGTCGGACTATTTCGGGGTGGAAGCGCATGTGCAGCAGTTCGTCGGTTCTTGGTTAGAGCTGGAGCCGGACGACACATGGCAGCTCGGCTCGCCCGCGCGATTGGGGCAATCCACCAGCATCGGCAACCGCGTCTGGTCGCGTGCGGCCAAGTTCCGTATTCGCATCGGGCCACTGTCGCTTGAAGACTACAAACGCCTGCTGCCCGGCGGCGTTTCTCAGGAACGGATGGAGGCGATCATTCGCACCTATGCCGGCGACACCTTGGATTGGGAGGTCAATCTGGTGCTGGCCGGTGATGAGGTGCCGCGCGCCTCGCTGGGTGGAACGACGCAGCTGGGTCATACCAGCTGGATTCGAACCCGCGATGATCCTGACCAGAACCGCCCGGATGCGGACGATCTGATCCTGTATCCCAGATATGTATCACAAGAATTCGAGGCCGAAGAACTGGCCCATAACGAGAGGTATTGAAGATGACGGAAATCAGCCGCGTATCGCTGTTCGGCAAGCTGAACAAGCTTGGCTATCAGGCCATCGAAGGGGCCACCGTGTTCTGCAAGATGCGGGGCAATCCGTATGTCGAAATTCAACACTGGCTGCATCAGATCCTGAACGGCCAGGACAGCGACATTCACCGCATCATTCAGCACTATGATCTGGATCCGGGCAAGATTGCGTCGGAGCTGACGCGCAGCCTGGATATGCTGCCGCGTGGGGCATCCTCGATCTCGGACCTGTCCGATCATCTGATGGACGCGATGGAGCGCGGCTGGGTCTGGGGTTCGTTGCTCTATTCGGACAGCAAAGTGCGGACTGGGTATCTGATCCTCGGCATGCTCAAGACGCCTGCACTGCGCAACATCTTGGCCAGCATGTCGCCGGAGCTGGCAAAGATTGGCGCGGATGATCTGGCCGACAGCTTTGCCGAGGCCACCGATGGCTCACCCGAGGACACTCTTGGCGCTCAGGATGGCTCGAACGTGGGCGGTGGCGCTGAGCCGGGCGAGGCCAGCGGCGCAATGGCCCCCGGCGCGATGGGCAAGGGTGAGGCGTTGGAGCAGTTCTGCACCGACCTGACCGAACAGGCTCGCAACGGTGAGATTGATCCCATCGTCGGCCGAGATGAGGAAATCCGCCAGATCGTCGACGTATTGATGCGCCGTCGTCAGAACAACCCGATCCTGACGGGTGAGGCGGGCGTGGGTAAGACTGCCGTGGTCGAAGGGTTTGCTCTGCGGATTGCGCGTGGCGATGTGCCACCGGCGCTGAAAGATGTACGCCTGTTGGTTCTGGATGTGGGCCTGCTGCAAGCGGGCGCGTCGATGAAGGGTGAGTTTGAAAACCGCCTGCGTCAGGTGATTGATGAGGTTCAGGCCAGCCCGACTCCGATTGTGATGTTTGTCGATGAGACTCATACGTTGGTCGGGGCCGGGGGCGCTGCCGGGACCGGCGACGCGGCCAACCTGCTGAAACCGGCGCTGGCGCGCGGTACGTTGCGCACAATCGGCGCGACCACATGGGCCGAGTATAAGAAATATATCGAGAAAGACCCGGCTCTGACCCGTCGTTTCCAAGTCGTGCATGTTGAAGAACCCGATATCCCAAAAGCGGTTCTGATGATGCGCGGCATCGCCTCGATGCTGGAAAAACACCACCGCGTGCAGGTGCTGGACGAAGGGATCGAGGCGGCAGTGACGCTGTCCGCGCGCTATATCCCAGCGCGGCAACTGCCGGACAAATCGGTCAGCCTGCTGGATACGGCCTGCGCGCGGGTCGCGGTGTCTCAGCACGCGGTTCCGGCTGAGGTGGATGACAGCCAGCGCCGGATTGAGGCTCTGACCACCGAATTGGAGATCATCGAACGCGATGAGACTGCAGGCTATGACGTCGCCGACCGGCGCGAGGCCGTGAATACCGCGAAAGAGGCGGAAGAGGCGCGGTTGGCCGAACTCAACGGGCGTTGGGAGGCTGAAAAGAAAGTGGTCGAAGAAATCCTCGACCTGCGGGCCAAGCTGCGCGCAGGCGGGCAAGAAGTCGAAGGCACTGGCACTGCCGAAGGCGAAGCCGCGACCGAAGAAGCTCCTGACGCACAGCCCATCGACCGTGAGGCACTATTGGCCGAACTAAAAGCCAAGAACGCTGAGTTGGAAGAAGTGCAGGGCGATAGCCCATTGATCCTGCCCATCGTCGATCATCAGGCGGTGGCGAGCGTTGTTGGCGACTGGACCGGTATCCCCGTGGGCCGCATGGTCAAGGACGAGATCGAGACGATCCTGAACCTCGAAAGCCGTCTGGCGCAGCGTGTGATTGGTCAAGATCATGCGATGAAAATGATTGCCAAGCGCGTTCAAACCAGCCGCGCGGGGTTGGACAATCCGAACAAGCCTATCGGCGTGTTCATGCTGGCAGGCACCAGCGGCGTCGGTAAAACCGAAACCGCTCTGGCCTTGGCCGAGGTGCTGTATGGCGGTGAACAGAATGTCATCACCATCAATATGTCGGAATACCAAGAGGCCCACACCGTCAGCAGCCTGAAAGGCGCGCCTCCGGGCTATGTCGGCTATGGTGAAGGTGGCGTGCTGACCGAAGCGGTGCGGCGCAAGCCATACTCGGTCGTGCTGCTGGACGAGGTCGAAAAGGCCCATCCAGACGTGCACGAGATATTCTTTCAGGTCTTTGACAAGGGCGTCATGGAGGATGGCGAGGGCCGCGTGATCGACTTTAAGAACACGCTGATCTTGCTGACCTCGAATGTCGGCACTGAGATGATCATGGATATGTGCGCGGACCCGGATCTGATGCCCGATCCCGAAGGCATGGCCAAGGCGCTGCGCGATCCGCTGCTGAAGGTGTTCCCACCAGCGCTGTTGGGTCGTTTGGTGACGATTCCCTATTATCCGCTCAGCCCCGAGATGCTGGGCGAGATTACAAAGCTACAACTTGGCCGAATCAAGAAGCGCGTCGAATCTGCTCATGGTGTACCATTCGAATACACCGATGCAGTCGTGGACGAGATCGTCAATCGTTGTCAGGAGCTGGACAGCGGTGGTCGTATGATCGACGCGATCGTGACCAATACAATGCTGCCGGATATCTCGGCAGAATTCCTAAAAAGAATGATGGAGGGCGAAGAAGTTTCCAAAGTCGTGATCGACGTCACAGACGGGGACTTCACTTACGGGTTTGATTGAGCGCAACGCATGATGCGTCTGACCGAGAAAGGGGACACTTTATGAAGGCGACTATGACACCGGAACTGGATCAGAAATGGTGGTCCAAGAACAAACCGAAGCTGATGAAGAAAACCGGCCTGGGCGATGCTTTGAAAGCATACCAGGTCGCCGAAGATCAAATGGATTGGGACAAGACTTTGAAAGCCTTGTCCAACGTCAAGCGCAAGGTTGCCGAGGCTGTGAAGCTCGCGGGCAGCAAGCACTCGGATACAGTGACGGTCCTGAAAAAGTACCCCAAGATCATCGACAAGAAAGAAAAGGAACTCGAGGAAAAGAAAAAGGACGCAGCGGCTCGGGCTAAGTCGGCCTCGAGTGATGCGCCCAAGCAGAAACTGGGTAAGTCGGTTGTCATCTGGAAAAAGGATCTGGGCACCGAGATTACCAAGAAATACAAGCCCGATTGGCTGAAAGAGCTGAAGGGTTATGCGTTCCAGTTGAAGCTGAACGATGATCTTCTGGATGTTCTGGAAGATGAGGGCGACTATGTCACGCCGCAGCAGATGGTGGATGACGCCAATGCAGTGACCGACAAGCTGGTTGCCTTGATCGCCAAAGAGCTGATGGCGACGGATGCGGCGATCAAGAAGGCCAGCGACGCAAAGAAACGCGCGGCGTTGATCAAAGGGTTCGACGACAAGCTCGCGACCATCATGAACGGTGCTAAAAAGCACTATGAGTCGATCCCGGCCAAGCGCTGGCAGGCCTTTGTGAAGCGCAAGCAACAGTACAAGGACTATAAGGTTAAAACCGGCTTTGACATCACGCTTGGCGTGTTGGGTGTCGTCGGTGGGGCCGCGGGTGTGGCCGGTGCGGCCGCAACAGGCGGCGCGTCGCTGGCCTTGGGGATCGTCTCGCTGGTGCGGGGCGTTGCGCAACTGGCTGATAAGATCAAGGACGCCGCGCAAGAGGCCGAGAAGGTCGAAAAGAACCTCAAAAGCGATCTGGACACGCTCCTCAAGCGGTATCGCACCGCGGAAGGCGAGGCCAAAAAGCAGGTTCAGGGCGGTGCCGAGGTTGGTGCCTCAGTCCTAAAGGGTATTTTGGGCACCGATACGCCGTTCCTGGCCACTCTGCCGAAATGCGACAAGAACTATGGTCTGTGGCAAAACAAAGTCGCCGGGCTTGAAGTTGGTGGGCGCAAACTGTCTCAGGCGATCATGAAAGGTCTGCAGGAATGCGACAAGCTTGAGAAAGCAATGAAGCAGGCAGACGCGAAGAAGGCCGGTAAGTATCTGGACAAGCTTAAGAAAGCCCGTGCCTCGTTGCAGAAGGGTCTGGACGGGTGTTCGGATATGATGAAGCGGGTCTCGGACGCGGACAAGAACGCGCCGAACCTCAAGAAGATGCTGGATGCGCTGAATTCGAGCAATCCGAAATACGCGCAGATCTTCGACAAGGTATTCCCGGTTGTCGTCAACCTGACGCTGGCGGGTGCAAATGCCGGGGTTGGTTTCAAGGAAGCGTCGAGCACGCTTGATACGGTCAACACGGCGCTTGGGCTGTTCAACGACATTGCCTCGGAAGGCAAGGATCAGCTGGAAGAAGCGATCGGCTAAGCGGCGGGGCGGCGCCCGTGGCCCAAAGCCACGTGGCGCCGACCTCATCCGGCAGGAACGAAAACGGAATATAGGCGCGAAAAAAATGGCAAAGCAGACAGTTACACCTCACAAGTTTTACGTGGTCGATCTCATCCGGTCGAAGCCCAAGCTTCAGTATATTGAGATCCCCAGCTACCGCGTTGACGTCAAATTCGAAGTCACGGCCAAAGGTCCGGTGCCGTCGACCACGCTGAAACGTCTTGAAGCAGCCGGTATGAAAGAGCTGGAGCGCTATGAGACGGTGATCAGTCAGGAGGCGGTCAAGCTCGACAAGAAAGTCGCCGAGCTGATGAAGACGCCGGGTCAGAAATCTCAGGCTGAAGCCGAGAAGATGATCCAGGCCACCAACCAGATGATCAAGAACGCTCTGCGGTCGGCCGAAGGGGCCGCTCAGGTCGCGATCGAAAAGCAGATCAAGGTTGAGGCGAATAAGGACAAGCTGCTGAAAGAGGCGCGGGTCAAGACCACGCTCAAGGTGACAGCTGGTGTGATCAAGATCGGCACGGCTGTCACGCGGCTTGTGGCGACCTCGGGCGCGGATGTCATGGCCTACAAGACAATTGTCAAACAGGTCTACGATCTGGGCAAAGAGGTTCAGCAGCAGTTGAAGGGTGAAGAAAAACTGCGCAAGGACCTGGAAGGCGCCATCCAGAAATACATCAAGCTACGCGGCACCTCGATCATGCAGGCGGCTGAGCGGCAGGGTATCACGGACACTTCGGGTATCTCAGTCAAGAAACCGATGGAGGCGATCAAGAAACTGACCGCCAAGGCCCTCGCCATGGGGGATGAGGTCACCAAGGGCCGGGACGCCAAGAAGATCGCCAAGGAAATCGCGGATTTCGCGATCAAGGGCTATCAGGTCTATCAAAAGGACTCGAACAAGAAACGCGCGCTCTATCGTGAGCATACGACGAAAACGCGCCATAAGGTCGATGATCTGGGCAAGGCCGCTGACAAGCTGATGAAGGCTGCGAAGTCGCAGAAAACCCTGAAAGAGGGCGTCAAGCTCGGGGCTGAATGCATGGCCGTCAAGCGTGAGGCCAGCGCCATGGCCGCCAAGCTCGAGGAACGTCAGAAGTTCCTGGCCGAGATGGAGGCTCTGATGGAAGGCAACGGTCTGAAAGTGGATGACACCACGATCATGGACAAGCTGAAGAAGCTGGACAAGATGACGGTTCTGAAAGAGACCAAGACAATGTTTACCTCGGTCAAAGGGGTCTACAAACTGGTGGACGGAATCAGCGACGTCGTTGGTTAAACACGTAAATCTTCGGGTGCGGTTCGCCGTGCCCGACACCCAAAGCAACAGGAGGTGTTGGTGGAACCCGGTATCGAGAAGAGCGAAACGCTCCGCGACACCGTGCGCGAGTTTGTCGAGCGTAAGGCTGTAACCAACACCATTCTTGGTGTGATCATTTTCAACGCGATCACGCTGGGGCTATCAACCTCTCCTTCGGTTCAATCGAGTATTGGCCCGACCCTGGTTGTGATCGACAAGATCGTGCTGGGCATTTTCGTGGCCGAGCTGTTGATGAAATTCTATGCTTACCGGTTCAGCTTCTTCAACAACGCCTGGAACATCTTTGACCTTGTTGTTGTTACGCTGGGATTGCTGCCCAACCGCGACGGGCTGTCCGCGCTGCGTGGGTTGCGGGTCATCCGGGCGATGCGTTTGCTATCGGTCATCCCGCAGATGCGGGCGGTGGTCCAGGCCTTGCTGGACGCGCTACCAGGTATGGGCGCGGTGATCATCATGATCTCAATCGTGTTCTACGTTTTTGCTGTCATGGCGACGCTGATGTACGGCCCGGATTTCCCGGAATGGTTCGGGTCTTTGGGTAAATCGCTCTATTCCCTGTTCCAGATCATGACGCTGGAAAGCTGGTCGATGGGCATCGTCCGCCCAGTGATGGAGGTTCATCCCACCGCCTGGATCTTCTTCGTACCCTTCATCGTTATCACTGCCTTCTCGGTTCTGAACCTGTTCATCGGTCTGCTGGTCAACACCATGCAATCCGCAGTGGAGGACGAGTCGGTTGAAGAGTTCTCGCACCTGCGAGAACTGGTGCGCAGTGAGACTGATATCGTAGATGATCGCGTGAAGGAACTGCTGGTCGAGGTTCGCGCCCTGCGGCGCGAAGTAGCCGAGTTGAAAGGTCAAACCGATGGCTGACAGCTCTCAGAAATTCATCGCCCGCAATCGGGCTCCGCGCGTTCAGATTGAATATGATGTGGAGCTTTATGGGGCCGAGAAAAAGGTTCAACTGCCCTTTGTCATGGGCGTGATGAGCGATCTCTCCGGCAAGTCAACGGTCGAAACGCCCGCAGTCTCGGATCGTAAATTCCTTGAAATTGATGTCGACAATTTCGACGATCGTATGAAGGCCATGGCCCCGCGCGTTGAATTTGCCGTGCCCAATACGCTGACGGGCGAGGGTAATCTGGCCGTCGATCTGACATTCGAGAAGATGGCTGATTTCACCCCGGCCCAGATCGCGTCAAAAATCGAGCCTCTGCGCAAACTGCTTGAGGCCCGCACGCAATTGTCGACCTTGATGGCCTATATGGATGGGAAGACTGGGGCCGAGACACTGATCGAAAAAGTGCTGGCCGATCCGGCCCTTCTGGGTGCCCTTGCGGGCAGTTCGCTCCCCGAGCAGGACAATGAGGCCACGTTGGACGCCTTGCGGGATATGATGCCCGAAGATGCCGCAGCCGACAATTCGGTGGAGGATGCGCTTGCGTCTTTACCCGAGGTTGAGGTCGCGGAGGAACAGGATCAATCGGCCGACATCTTATCCGATCTGGCGGTTGACGCTCCGGAGGACGCGCCTGAAGATACAGCCGTTGCCGATGCTTTGTCCTCTCTGCCCACCGCGGTTGAGCCCGAGGCGCCTGTAGATGACAGCGCGGATGTTTTGTCCAATTTAGCGGCCTCAGCACCCGAGGAAACGGCTCAGGATACCTCTCTCACGGACGCTTTGTCTTCGCTGCCTGAAACCGAGGTTACTGAGGTAGCCGACACGTCAGGCGATATTCTCGCGGAGTTGGCCGACGCCGCACCAGCGGATGAGGTTGAAGACACCGCCGCAGATGACATCCTGTCCAGCCTGCCAGATGTCGAGATTACGGCGGAAGAGGACGCGGCCGATGATATCTTGTCCGATCTGGCCAGTTCTGAGCCTGATGATGAGCCCGAGGATACGTCGGTCGCGGATGCTCTGTCTTCTGTTCCAGAGGTTGAGCTGCCCGACGTGTCGGAAGACTCCACGGATGTTCTTGCCGATCTGGCCGATGTAGCGCCTGAGGCGACCGAGGTTGAGGATGTGACCTCGGATATTTTGTCTGACCTCAGCGATCTGGAAACGGAAGAGGTCGAAGACAGCTCTGTGTCCGATGCCCTCGCGTCTCTGCCGGAAACTGATGTCGCGGATGAGGTTGATGGGTCCGATGACATCCTGTCGGACCTTGCAGATGCTGCCCTGGACATTGAGGTCGAAGAGGACACGCTCGGCGATGTCCTCGCCTCAGTACCCGAGGTTGAGGCCGCGTCTGAGACGGATCAGAGCGATGATATTCTATCTGAACTGGCCGATCTGGAACTGGAGGAGACGGAAGAGGACGGCGCACTGGACGCGGCGCTTTCATCGCTTCCGGATGCTGATGAAGAGGTTGCAGAAGATCATTCAAACATTTTGTCCGACCTCGCCGACGCTGCCCCTGAGGAGGTGGATGAGGACGTGGATCTGGACGGTCTGATTGATGATCTGGCGGAGAAGGCTCCCGATGAAGCTGATGAGCCTGCTGCAGAAGACATACTCGCCTCGGTGCACGAACTGGACAGCACGGATGAGACGGATCCGTTGGAGGACATCCTTGGTGATCTAGCCAGCGACGATCAACCTGGTCCAGAGGCAGAAGCGTCCGACCTGGATGATTTGCTTGCCGACCTGGCGGATTCTGCTGACGAGGCCCAGCCGGAGGAGGATGTTCTGGATGACATCCTCGGGGATTTGGTGGAAGCCGAAGCTGATGAGGTTGATGAAGCCGCCGCAGAAGATGTTCTAGCGGATTTGGCCGAGGAGCCAGACGGCGATCTGGATGATCTGTTGAATGACCTTGGGTCGGATGAGGATCCATCTGCATCAGGTGATGAAGCCGGCGATGATCTGGACGATCTTTTGGACGATCTTGAAGAGGCCTCAGGAGATGCCTCGGACGATCTGGACGCGCTTCTGGGTGATTTGGAATCCGAGCCGGGAAGCGACGCCGCTTCAAACGATTTGGATGCCTTGCTGGGTGATCTTGAAGGCGACGATGAGACAGAAGATGCGGATACAGATGATCTCGATGCGCTGCTGGCGGACCTTGGCGATGATGTTGAGGATGAGGATGCCAGCGCCGACGATCTTGACGCCTTGCTGGGTGATCTTGAAGCCAGTGATGAAACCGAAGACGTGGATACAGATGATGTCGATGCGCTTCTGGCGGACCTTGGCGACGATGTTGAGGATGAAGATGCAGGCGGGGATGATCTGGACGCCTTGTTGAACGACCTGGGGTCGGACGAGGACAGCCCGTCAGAGGAGAGTTCAGCAGATGATCTGGACGCTCTGTTGGCGGATCTTGGCGACGACGAGAGCGGTTCAGACGACCTTGATGATCTGTTGAACGATTTGGGCGCAGATGAGGATAATGAGGAATCCTCTGACGAAACGACAGATGACTTGGATGCCTTGCTGGGCGATCTAGACCTGGACGACGAGGGCGGATCTGATGATCTGGACGCTCTGCTGGGTGACTTTGGTGCCGATGACGCGTCAGATGACTCAGCGGGATTGGACGATGAGCCGCAATTGGCATTCGGCCGCATGAGCGCAGATCGACCTGACCCGGAACGGCTGAAACGCACCCGGTTCCGGATCGCGATCTTTGGCGATTTCTCTGGCCGCGCGGCGCGTGGGCAGATCGAGACTGGCGACGCCCTAGCCGCACGTAAGCCGATCATTCTGGATCCCGATACGGTCGAAGAGGTGATCGAGGGGTTCGCAACCGATCTCGTGCTGCCGATTGGCAAGGACGGTGCCGGGATCCAAGTGAAACTGAAAGAGCTGGACGATCTACATCCCGACGAACTCTATGAAAAGGTCGAGCTGTTCGATGGCCTCTCGGGTCTGAAAAGCCAGCTGAGCGCGGGTGGGACTGCAGATCACGCCGCCAAACAGCTGATCGGTTGGGGGGAAGAGTTCGGGCAGGCGGTTGTGCCGCCACGCAAATCCTCGGGCGGTAACACAGTTCGTGCTGACCTGAAGCTCAGCGATTTTCAGAAGCTGATTGGTGATACGTCGGGAGAGCTGGCGCAGGCCTCACCCGTTGATGACTTGCTGAAACGCGTGGTCGGCCCGCATATTCGCAAACTGCCCAGCCCCGATGTGCAGGCGATGCAAAAGGCCGTGGATGAGGCGCTGAGCGCAACCATGCGCATGGTTCTGCATCACCCAGAGTTCCAATCCGTCGAAGCACAGTGGCGCAGTCTCGATCTGATTGCGCGCAGCGTCGAGGATGATGATACGCTAGACGTGGTTTTGTATGACGTCTCGGCTGAAGAGATCGCGGCAGATTTGGCCGCCGAGGAAGATCTGGCGAAAACCGGTCTGGTTCGGTTGCTGACCGAAGAGCCGCTGGACGAAGAAAACGGGCGTGGCGGATATTCGGCGCTGATCGGGCTCTATACCTTTGAGGAAACACCACCACATGCGGAACTGCTGGGCCGTATTGGCCGCGTCGCAGCCCATGTGGATGCGCCGTTCGTCAGTGCAATCACCCCGGCCTATCTGGATGTTAAGCTCGAGGATCGCCACCCGCTAGTAGTCGAAGCCTGGGATACTCTGCGCGCGATGCCCGAAGCCGGGCATGTTGGTTTGGCGTCGCCCAGGTTCTTGCTGCGGCGGCCTTACGGAGCGAAGTCCGAGCCGATCTATGAGTTCGATTTTGAGGAATTCACCGAGTCTGAAGGCCTGCGTGGTATGCTTTGGGCCAATCCGGCGGTTCTGGTGACGATCTTGTTGGCGCGGTCCTTCAAGCAAAATGGCAAGGCGATGAATTTGGGCTCGGTCATGAGCCTGGGTGGTATACCGTACCATTTCGTCAATGACCGCTACGGCGATCAGGTGGCGCTGCCGTGTACGGAACGCAATATCACGCTGGCAAAGCACGAACACTCGGTCCAGCGCGGCTATATGCCTGTTCTGTCTGTCAAAGGCCGCGATGAAATCCGGCTTGGCTCGTTCAACTCGGTTGCCGGGCAGGAGATTCTGGGCCCGTGGTCCGGTATGCCCGCGCCTGCTCCGTCGCCAGACGTGCCTGCTGCGCCAGAGGCTGATGAGGATGACGATCTGGATTTGGATCTGGACCTCGACACGGGCGACGACGATGATTTCGACCTCGATCTGGACCTTGGAGATGACGACAGCGGTGATCTTGACGATCTGCTTGCGTCATTTGGCGACGATGATGACGGTGACGATAGTGATGATGAAGATATGGACCCCGAACTTGCTGCACTGCTGAACGATTTGTGACGGCGCGGTGAACGAGAATTGGAAGGAACGGTAAATGGCTGAGAGTCTGCAAAGTAAAGAGTGGCCGCTTCGGATAACGGGGTCGTATAGCTATGGTGAGGATGATCTTGTCATCAGGCGGGCCGTCGTCTCGGAAGAACTGGGAAAACTGACCGAAATTCAGGTCGAATTCCTGTCGGAAAAGACGACGATTGCGTTGGACAAGCTACTGGGCAAGGTGATGACCATCCATCTGGCTGCTGACGGGGCCGAGCGTAAATTCACTGGCACGATCGTGAGGGTGGAGCGGCTGGCGCTGCGCGATGGCTATGTACAGTTTCTGGCCGAATTGCGCCCTTGGTTCTGGCTGCTGACGCAGACCACCGACAGTCGCATCTTTCAGGAAATGACCGCCGTGCAGATCATCGAAAAGATTTTCGGTGAATACGGGCTTACGGATTTCAGAAAAAGCCTGCGCGCCACTTACCAGCAGCGCGAATATTGCGTGCAATATCGCGAAACGGATTTCGACTTTATCTCGCGCCTGATGCAGGAAGAGGGCATCTACTACTATTTCGACTACACAAATGCCAAAGACAAGAATGAGACGCTGGTCATGTGCGACGGACCAAACGCGCATACGCCGATTGCCGGTGACGCAAAGGTCGAATTCCGAGGCGGGGATGACTACAGCCAACGTCTTGGTGACTCGGTCACCGAATGGGCCGCGTCCGAGACGATCCGGCCCGGAGTTGTCTCGCTAGGCGATTTTGATTTCGAAAAGCCCAAGGCATCGCTGGATGCGCGGGCCAAAACGCCGACCGGCGCAAAGCACGGGTTCAAGGACAAACTTGAGCTTTACGATATTCCAGGCCACTACAAGGAAACCGGGCCGGGCAATACGCTGGCCAAGGTGCGGATGACGGCCGAGGATGCTCTGTTCGACCGGCGGCGCGGGCGGGCCTCGGTCCGGGCGCTGGAAACCGGGCGCAAGTTCACGCTGAAGGATCATCCCGACAAGGCCGAGAACGCGGAATACCTTATCACCAAGGCGCGGTACTTTCTTCAGACCACCGAAGGTTATGGATTTGCCAAGAACGATAAGGATCTGGACACCGGTGCGCTGGAGTTTCCGGAGGACAGCAATGAGATGTTCATGGTCGAGTTTGAGGCCCAGCCCGGCAAAACCGAATTCAAATCGCTGCGCACGATCCCGTGGCCCGAAATCTCGGGTCTGCACACAGCCATTGTGACCGGCAAGGCCGGTGAGGAAATCTGGACCGACAAATATGGTCGCATCAAGGTTCAGTTCCATTGGGACCGCGAAGGCAAGAAGGACGAAAAGACCACCTGTTGGGTGCGGGTTGTCACCCCTTGGTCGGGTAAGAACTGGGGTATGGTCAGCATCCCCCGGATTGGGCAGGAAGTTGTCATCCAGTTCGAAGAGGGTGATCCGGATCGGCCGATCTGCACAGGCATGCTCTACAATGCCGACACCATGCCACCCTATGCCTTGCCTGCAAACCAGACGCAAACAGGGATCAAGACGCGGTCCTCGAAACAGGGCAGCGCCGAGACGTTCAACGAACTGATGTTCGAGGACAAGAAAGACGCCGAACTGGTGCGCTTTCAAGCGCAGAAGGATCACGAGAAGCTGGTCAAGAATATGTCCACGATTACCATTGGCTATGACAAGCTGGACAAGGGTGGCAATGGCGGTGACGGCTGTCTCAGCCAAGTGGTCAAGAAGAACGTGGATGAGACGATCAAGGAAGGTGACCATACTTTCACCATCGAGAAGGGTAACCAGACGGTCAGCATCAAGACTGACCAGACCGAGACTATCGAGGGCAAGTCCACCCGCACCGTCACAGGCAATCACGCCGAGACGATCAAGGAAGGCGACAAATCCACGACGGTCAAGATGGGTGACATTCAGGTCGATGCCAAAATGGGCAAGATCACAATGACCGCAATGAAGTCGATCGAATTGAAGGTTGGTGGCTCATCGATCAAACTGGACCCGACAAGCATTACGATCAAGAGCACGATGATCAAAGTCCAGGCCAATGCCAAGTTGGATGCAAAAAGTCCGATGACGACGGTCAACGGTGACGCCATGCTGACCCTCAAGGGCGGCCTGACAATGATCAACTAAGGGGGCGACGCGATGACAGACCGTTTTTCCGGAATGACCAAAACGCCCCAGATGCCCGCTGCGCGCATGCTGGCCGATGCCAACGCTCGTCTGAGCGTCAAGCTTGAGGCCCCGGCCAGTGCGCCCTTGGATGTGGTGTTGACTGAATTGGAAGAGAAAGGCGCAGTGATCGACATCCTGCGCCTTCTGGGGGTGGCCTTGCCTGCCCGAGAGCGCGTGTGGTGGTCTTGTCTGGCCGCGCGTGACTATATCGGTGAGGCCCCGGACAATAACACACCCGCGCTGGCGGCGTCCGAGGAATGGGTGTTTCGTCCTACGCCAGAAAACCGCGACAAGGCGGGCGCGACGATTGATCTCGCCGAACCTGATGATGAGACGGTAAATTGCGCCATGGGCGTGTTATACTCGGACGGAACCTTGGGTTCGGGTGAACTAGCCAATGTCCCGGCCCCTCTCGGCGCGGCCGAAGTTGTGGCCTTTGCGATGAATGTTGTTGCAATGGACAAACATGAAGAGGATTTTGATGCCTACGTGCAGTTGCTGATTGACCGTGGGGTCGATATTGCTCGGGGTGGAAATGGTAAGCTGGACCGCGAGAACGCCAGCGCTGAGAAAGAGGAGTAAGCATGGGATTCCCGCAAGCACGAATCTTGGACTTGCATGCGTGTACGCTGCCTGCTCCTCCGCCAGCCCCGCCACCGCCTGCTCCGGTGCCGATGCCGATCATGCCGCCCTGCTGTACGACGGTTCTGGTGGGAAAACTGCCCGCAGCGCGTCTGTCAGATATGGCGACGCCGGCGTTTCCGCACCCGATCATCAAGGGCTCGGCCACCGTTCTGATTGGCAAGCTGCCTGCCGCCCGTGTGACGGATACCTGCGCTTGTGGTGGCCCGATCATCAAGGGCGAGCTTACCGTACTGGTCGGAGGATGAAGACAAACGAATGACGGTCACTTTGAAATTCCAATCCACCGGCGTGGTGCCGGGCGACGGGCGCCCGGTCTCGATGCAGGGGGGCTCTTTGACCGTGGGGCGTGGGCCAGCTAATGACTTGGTTCTGCCTGACCCTGAAAAGACGCTGAGCAAAAGCCACTTCGTGATTGAGGATCACAATGGAAACGTGGTGATTGTTGATCTGTCGACGAACGGAACTTTTCTGAACTACTCGAAAATCCCTCTGGGTCGGACACCGACGCCGCTCAACAATGGCGATGTGCTGGTCGCGGGTGGGTATGAGATGGTTGTTGAAATTGGGACGGACCTGCCCAGTTTCGAAGACTCGATCCCGCAGCCTATGCAACAGGCGGGGGTGTCTCCGGGTCTGTCCCAGAACGCGCCAGATCCGATGGCGTTGCTTGACGATGCCGCTCCGGGCGGGGATTTTCTGGATGATCTTTTGGGCGGTGACGCCAAAGGGCCCGGGCAGATTTCCACGCCCGACCCGATGGATGAACTGCTGCCGCCCTTGGAGGATGACGATCCGTTCTTTGCAAAGCCCAAGGATGTGCATGCGGATATGGGCGCAAGCGATGCGATGCATAACCCATCGGCCAGCGACGCGTTTACCGCACCCTCTGCAGGCGGTTCGAACCTGATCCCTGATGACTGGGATGATGATCTGCTGTCGCCCTCTGGCGGCTCGAACTCGGACCCGTTTGCCGCGCCTGAACCGGCGCGTCCGGAACCCACCGCGCCGCCTCCGATCAAGCCAAAGCCGGGCGGCCAGGCCGATGTAGTTCCGCCCCCCGAACCGGTTGAGGCAGAGAAAACCGTTCCGACCGGCGGTGGCGATCAATCCGCTGCCCGTGCCTTGCTCGAGGCGTTGGAGGTCGACGATCTGCGCATCGACGACGCTGATCTGCCTGCCACGATGGGCCGCATGGGCCGTGTGTTGCGGGTGATGATCACCGGCTTGCGGGAAATCCTGATGACCCGCACCTCGATCAAGTCCGAGTTCCGCATCGAACAGACCATGATCAATGCGGGTGGAAACAACCCGTTGAAGTTCTCGATCAGCCCCGAACAGGCGATTGAGGCGTTGGTCAAACCGCGTGTCAAAGGCTACCTTGCCTCGGAAGAAGCGACTGAACAGGCGTTGAACGACATCAAGGCCCATGAGGTTGCGATGGTCACCGGCATGGAGGCCGCGCTCAAAGGCGTTCTGGCCCGGTTGGACCCCGAGGTGCTGGCGGGAAAAATTGAAGGTTCCGGCAAACTTGGGTCACTTTTTAAAGGTAAAAAGGCCCAATACTGGGAAGTGTACGAGAAGATGTATGCCGATATCTCGGATCAGGCAGAGAATGACTTTCACGATCTCTTCAGCCGGGAATTCGCACGCGCGTATAAAGAACAGCTGGAAAAGCTGAAGTAACGCCCCTTCGCGGGCGGTAAGAACAAGGGAGGGCAGCCATTGTCCTGGGACAGCAAGGTGCTTTGGACCGAAGGGTTGTTTCTGCAGCCCCATCACTTCCAGCAGGCGGATCGGTATACCGAGGCGCTGGTGGCCGGTCTCGCACGCCGGGTCACGCCTTATGCCTGGGGTGTCAGTGCGTTAGAGATCGATGATGAAGTGCTTAAGGTCGGTCAGTTTGCCTTGAAATCCTGCTCGGGCCTGACGCCGGATGGGCAAGTATTTCGCGTGCCGCAGGCCGAAGATCACCCGCCCGCTCTGGAAGTGCCCGAGACGATCAAGGACTGCGTTGTTTACCTGACGGTTCCCCAACGGCGGCAGGGTGCCTCAGAGGTGGATCTGAGCGGGGCCGAACAATCGGTCAGCCGTCTACGTCCGGCTGAGCAGGAAATCACCGATGTGATGAGCCAGCAGAAAAAGCCTGTCACTCTGGGCGTCGGCAAACTCCGCTTGCAGTTCGCGTTGGAAGTGGATGATTTGGCGGATAAATTGGCGATCCCGATTGCCAAGATCATCGAAGTGCGTCCGGACAAAGAGATCATCCTGGATCGCGGCTTTATCCCATCGGTGTTGGACGTGCGCGCCGCCGCCGCGCTGGCCGGTTTCATGAATGAGCTTGAGGGGATGCTGTCGCACCGCATGCAGGCCTTAGCAGGGCGTCTTTCGGATGGCGGGCCGGCAAAGGGGGCTGCCGAGATTTCGGATTTCCTGCTGTTGATGACTATCAACCGCAACCTGCCCTTGGTGCGCCATTTCGCCAATATCGAAAACGTGCATCCCGAACATGTCTACCGTGTCTGCGCCGCGCTCGCCGGTGAGCTGGCGACCTTCATGAGCACCGAGAAAGAGGCCGTGCAATTCCCGGCCTACCAGCATGACGACCTGACCGCTTCGTTCGCGCCGGTCATTCGGACTCTGCGGCAGTACTTGAGTTCCGTATTGGAGCAGACGGCGGTTTCAATCCCGCTAGAGGCGCGGAAATACGGTATCAGCGTGGGCGTGATAGCCGACCGCAAGCTGATCGGCAACGCCGGTTTCGTTCTGGCCGTGAATGCGGATATCCCGGCTGAGGACGTACGCCGCCATTTCGCCGGGCAGGCCAAAACCGGTCCGGTTGAGGAAATCCGTCAACTGGTAAACTCGGCGCTTCCCGGTATCACGCTCCGTCCGTTGCCCGTTGCCCCGCGGCAGATTCCATATCACTCGGGTGTCGTCTATTTCGAACTGGATGCCGCCAGCCCATACTGGGGCAAGATGACCACCTCGGGTGGGATCGCGGTTCATGTATCGGGGCAATATCCGGGACTTGAGATGGAGCTGTGGGCGATCCGCAACCAATAAGAGTGAACGTGATCACTGGCGGCGCCAAAACAATTTGATAGGGCTTGATATGTGGGTCACACTCGTGACGCGGAAGCCTTAGGGGAACAGGTCAAAGAATGTCCGACAAAGATCCATTTGCCGAACCGGACGACACCGACAAGACGGTCATTCGCCCCAATCCCGGTGGGCGACGTCAGGCGGGTGGCATGCCGCAACAGCCGGCTCCGCAGCAACCAGCCGGATATCCCGATCCGATGCAGGTGGCACAGCCCGATCCTATGGCGCAACCGGCGCAGGGCGGCGCGGGATACGGGGTGCCTCAACCCCAGACGCCTCAATCCCGGCCTGCCTCGGGCGGGGAAGAGGTTGCGACCACCGGTATGAACCGGCTGAACGCCTGCGCCGCGTCGCTGTTTTCTTTGATAAGCCGTATTCGCAACCGTGCGCAGCATATGGACCCAGACAAGCTGCGCCAAAGCGTTGTGGCCGAGGTACGCGCGTTTGAAAATGCCGCTTTGCAGGCAGGCATTGCAGCGCAGACCGTTAAGATCGCACGCTATGCTTTGTGCGCGACTTTGGACGACGTTGTTTTGAATACACCATGGGGGGGTCAGTCCAGTTGGGCGACCCAATCGCTGGTCGGCACCTTCCACCGAGAGACCGTCGGCGGTGATCGCTTCTATGACCTGCTGGCACGTCTCGAACAGGACCCGGCCAATAATATTGAGCTGCTGGAATTCGTCTACATGTGCCTTTCGCTTGGGTTCGAGGGGCGTTTGCGCGTCGAACAAGGCGGCGCGGACAAGCATATGCAAATCCGGCAGGGTTTGGCGCGGATCATTCGCGCGCAGCGTGGTGACGTGGAACGGGATCTCGCTCCGCATTGGGAAGGGGTCGATAAACCATACCGCGCCCTCAGCCTTTGGAAGCCGGTCTGGATCGCTGTTGGAGTGACTGCTCTGCTGCTGCTGATCGAATTTGGCGGGTTGTCTTATCTGCTGTCCAACAAGACCGAAAACCTTGTGGGGCAGATGTCGGTGATTGATGCTGGCCGGGTGACAGAGCTGCAGCGCCGTGCTCCACCGCCTCCTCCGCCACCACCGCAAGCCCAGCCGCAGGTCGAAAAGGTCGTTGCCTTCCTCCAGCCCGAGATCGACGAAGGGCTGGTTGAGGTCTTTGAGAAAGGCAACACGCTCATTATTCGGATCAAGGGATCGGGCATGTTCGGGTCGGGTTCTGACCACTTGCAGGACAAGTTCAAGGAGCCGGTGCGCCGCGTGGCTGTTGCGTTGGACGGCGAACCCGGAGGGGTCATCGTGACTGGGCACTCAGACAATGTGCCGATCCGCTCATCGCGCTTCCCGTCCAACCTCGCTCTGTCTCTGGCACGGGCCAAATCGGTGATGAACCAGATGGCGGGTGAGATTTCCGATCCCGACCGCCTAAGTGCCGAAGGCCGTGCCGATAGCGAACCGATTGCCGACAACTCGACCCGCGAAGGTCGGGCGACGAACCGCCGGATTGAAGTCCTGCTGGTTCAGGAGGAGAACTGATGATCCGCCGCGTTCTAAGATATGTTTTCATGTCGATCTATACCGTGCTGTTCTTCACGGCGACGGTTCTGGCCGGATGTCTGTACTATTTCGGCCCCTGGATCGGCTCCGATGAGTGGCGGCCGCTGGACGGGGTCGGGACGCGCCTGATCTGGTGCGGGGTGATCTATCTGGTCTTCTTCCTGATCGGTCTGACCATTTTCCTGTTGCGCCGACGTCGCGAAAAGAAGCTGACGGAGGAGATCACTGAATCCGTCGCCGATGGCGGCGACATGATCGATAGCGAGATTACCGAGCTTCGCGGCAAACTGAAAACCGCGATGGCGGCTTTGCGCAAGTCAAAGAACGGGCGGCGCCATCTGAATGAGCTGCCCTGGTACGTCATGATCGGCCCTCCGGGGGCTGGCAAAACGACAGCGATTGTGAACTCGGGCCTGAACTTCCCGCTGGCGGATGAGCTGGGCAAAACCGCGATTGGCGGTGTCGGCGGTACGCGGAACTGCGACTGGTGGTTCACCGAGAACGCCGTTTTGATCGACACGGCCGGGCGTTACACGACGCAGGAAAGCGACGCGGAGGTCGACAATGCGGCGTGGATCGGGTTCCTCAGCCTGCTAAAGAAATACCGCAAGCGGCAGCCGATCAATGGCGCCATGATTGCGATTTCCCTCTCTGACCTGTCCTTGCAGGACGAGGTCACGCAGAAAGAACACGCCAAGGCCGTCCGTCGCCGACTGGAAGAGCTGCGTGAAAAGCTCGGTGTGCGGTTTCCGGTGTACATCCTGTTCACCAAGGCCGATCTGATCGCAGGTTTTGCCGAATTCCACGACAATCTGGGCAAAGAAGACCGCGAGCAAGTCTGGGGCTTTACTCTGCCATTGGACAAGTCGCGCAGCGAGCAATCTCCGGTCGCGGCTTTTGATGAGGAATTCGCCCTGCTTCTGGGTCGTCTGAATTCGCAGTCCTTGGAGCGGATGCAGACCGAGACGGACCCGCAGCGCCGCGCGCTGATTGCCGGGTTCCCGATGCAGGTCGCCTCGGTTCGCAAAGTGGCGCATGAGTTCCTGACCGAGGTTTTTCAGGACAGCCGCTATCAGCACCGCCACATGCTGCGTGGGGTTTATTTCACGTCGGGCACGCAAGAAGGCACGCCAATTGACCGTCTGATGCTGGGTATGGCGCGGACCTTTGGGATCGGCCGTCAGGCCATCGGTTCAGGGCAGGGGTCGGGTCGGTCCTATTTCTTGACGCGCCTGTTCGATCAGGTGATCTTCCGCGAGGCTGGGCTGGTCAGCGCCGATGACAAGGTGGAAAAGCGCTACAAGATCACCAAATGGGCCTCGATTGCCGCGACTATTATTGCCGCCGTCACGGTCGGGGCTTTGCTGGTGCGCAGCTTCATGGGCAATACCGATCTGATCGCCGAGGCGCAGGAGGGTGTATCCGCCTATCAGGCCGCCGCCGCCACCTTGCCGCCCAGCCCCGTTGGCGACACCGATCTGGTTCCGGTCGTGCAAGCGCTCAACACGCTGCGCGATCTGCCGGCCAACCCGACGCTATCGGATCCGGACCCTGAAACACGTCTCACCTACGGTCTCTATCAGGGCGACGTGATCGGCACACAGGCGGCGCAAACCTACCGCGCTGCGTTGAACCAGCGTCTGTTGCCGCGTCTTCTTCTGCGTCTGGAAGAGCAGATGAGCGCCAACATCAACAACCCCGATGTGCTCTACGAGGCGCTGAAGGTCTATCTAATGCTAGGTCTACAAGGTCCGATGAACCAGGATCTGGTCAAAGAATGGATGAACATTGACTGGAGCGTGTCCTTCCCCGGCCCATCGCGTGAGGAATTCCGTGCGGATCTGAACGATCACCTCGACGCCATGCTGAGCCAGCCGATGCAAGAGATCGCCCTGAATGGTCCAATGGTCGATCAGATTCAGGGTATCCTGTCGGAACTCCCACTGGCGCAGCGTGTCTATAACGGCATCGTCTCCAGCCCCGCGGCCACAGCGCTGCCGGAGTGGCGGATCACCGAAGTGGGCGGCCCCGCTGTTGGTCGCGTTCTGGTGCGGTCCTCCGGGAAACCTCTGAACGACGGGATTGAAGGTATTTTCACCTATAATGGCTTCAATAACGTCTTCCTTGGTGAGGCGATTGGCGTCGCCAAACGCGTGCAGAAGGAAAGCTGGGTTCTGGGACCCCGAGGTGAGGCTGAACAAACCGAGCAGGCTCTTGCTGCCCTCAGCCGTGATGTTCTGGACCTCTACTACAACGACTACATCGCCCGCTATGATGCGATGCTGGGGGATATCGACATCGTACCGATGGAAAGCCTCAGCCACGCAGTTGAGGTCACCAATGTGCTGTCAGGCCCGACCTCGCCTATCGTGAATGTCCTGAATTCGATCTCGGATGAGACGCAACTGACCGAAAACCGGTCAATTCTCTCGGGCAACGATGCGATCAGCGAAGGCGTTTCCGGTGCCGCCGCGATTGAGCTGCAATCCGCGACCTCAGCCCAGACACAGATCCTGTTGGAGGCCCTGGCCAAAACCAGTGGTGTCAATGCCGGCGAACCCGTGCAAGCGCCGGGGCAGTATGTCGAGGACCGCTTCGATTGGTTGCATCAATTGGTTGAACGGCAAGAGGGTCAGCCTTCGCAGCTGGACATGCTGATGGGGTCGCTGACAAGCGTATATCAGGAGCTGAACAAAATGTCGTTCAGCGGTGTCTCTGGTGGTGAAACCGGGCAGGCTCTGCAGCAGTTCCAGCAAGAGGCCGCCCGTATTCCCGGCCCAATGGAACGCTGGGCGCTACAGATCATCGATGGCTCGTCCGGGATTACTTCGGATAGTACCCGTTCGTCCATCAACGCGCGGTGGCAATCGACTGTTCTGCCGTTCTGCGAGCAGGTTGTCGGGGATCGCTATCCGTTCAACCGCCGCTCGGGTGCGGATGTTGCGATGGGTGACTTTGGCAAGTTGTTCGGTCCGCAAGGTCTGATCGACTCGTTCTTCAACGAAAACCTCGCCAAACATGTGGATATGCGCACGCGACCATGGTCGTGGAAGTCCGGGGTCAATGCGACCGATCTGGGCATCAGTCAGGCGGTTCTGACCCAGTTTCAAAATGCCGCCGAGATCAAGGAGGCATTCTTTGCGGCAGGCCCGCAGCCGCAAATCCAGTTCCAAATTATGCCCGAGGCACTGGATCCAAAGGCCAAAGGCGTCAAGCTTGAGATTGATGGCCAAGTGCTGGAGTTCAAACATCGCGGTGGGCTGCCCTCACCCCTCGCCGTGACATGGCCGGGCTCGGTTGGGCTGGCGCGCGTCAGCTTTGAGCCGGAAAAGCGCAATATCGAAAGCGTTCTGTCCAAGGACGGCCCCTGGGCCTGGTTCCGCCTGCTGGACGCGGCCGAGGTAAGGCGCACCAATGTGTCTGACCGCAAGAAGGTGATCTTCAATGTCGGTGGTCGCATCGCAATCTTCCAGTTGCAGTCGGGTTCGGTCATCAACCCGTTCGCTTTGCCGGCGCTGCAGAAATTCAGCTGTCCCAAGTCGTTCTGATGCAAACAGGCGGGTTTGGTGCATTCGGCAAGATGCCCTCGGTCGGAGATTTCTTCCGCCTCGGGGTATCACACGCGTTTGTACAGCCGTGGGATGAGTGGATACAGTGCAGCATGTTGGCTGCGTCAGAAGCTTTGGGTGAGGCATGGGATTCCCACTACATGTCTGCTCCGATCTGGCGGTTTTGCCTGTCTCCGGGGCTGGCTGGCCCGCAAAAGATGCTGGGGGTTCTGATGCCTTCGGTGGATCGGGTCGGACGTCGGTTTCCTTTGACCTTGGTTGCCGGGGTCTCGAACGAAGGGTCTGCTGCGTTGGCGCATTTCCGGGCAGCTGAGGTCTACCGACAACTTGAAGATCTGGCGCTTGCCGCGCTCGAAGATGACATGACCCGCGACAAACTGGCCGAGGGTTTGGCCGCTTTGCCAGCCCCAACGCAGCAACCGACTGCGCCTGTGCGCGCACATGGTAACACGATGGTGCTGACCCGCGGGGAAGTCTCCGACAGCTTGTTGCCTGATCTGGCGGCGGGCTTGATGTCGCAAAGATATCGCACCCCAAGCGTTTGGAGCACTGAAATCGGCGGCGTCCCCCGAATGATGATCTGCGAAGGTTTACCGGATGGGGCAAACATGCAAGGCTTGTTCAACTTACACGCCGCATTGTGGACCGAGGCACGACCAATATGAATTCAAGTCACCGCGTTCGGTACAGTGCACGCAGCCATGTGGGCCTAAGGCGTAAGGTCAACGAAGACGCGGTGCTAGCGCTGCCCGAGGAAAGCCTCTGGTTGGTGGCTGATGGGATGGGCGGGCATGACGCGGGAGACTATGCCAGCCGATTGGTCGCGGATATGGTTGCCGCAATCCCGCCCGGTTTGGCCCCAGCAGATAGGTTGACCGCATTGCGGGACGCAATCCAGCGCGCCCATGCCGTGATCCGACAAGAGGCAGATGCCCGAGGTGGCGGCACGATTGGTACGACGGTTGCGTGCATGATGCTGGCCAATGGGCACTTTGTCGGGCTTTGGGCTGGGGATAGCCGTATTTATCTGCTGCGTGAGGGCAAGATCCAGATGCTTAGCACCGATCACTCGGTCGTGGCGGATCTGGTTCTGGCCGGTCAGATGAGCTGGGACGAGGCAGAGCAGCACCCTCAATCCAATGCGATCACACGGGCCGTGGGCGTTGGGGATGTTCTTGAATTGGACAAAGTCCGTGGCGAAGTGCAGTCGGGCGATCGTTTTCTGATCTGCTCAGACGGCCTTAGTAAATACGCAACGTTCCCGATGTTGGAGAAAGCGCTGTCGGATATGCCGATCGAGACCGTCTCGGATCAGTTGATACAGGTGGCGCTGGATGGAGGCGGGGCCGACAACATTACCGTGATTGTCGTCGACATCCTTTAACTTCACATTTTGACGCAGGAACGCCGCCGGAGCCTATTGCTCTAGCGTTGTCAGAATGCGGCTGTCCAGAGATAGAATTTGCGTTTCAACATTGCGGTCCTGCTCGCGCAAGGCCTCGGCATAACCTGCAGCGGATTCTGCCGTTGGGCGTATGGTGCTGAACAGTTGATTGTCGGTATGCAGAACGATCACCTTGCTTTTCCCCAGCGCGGTGTCATCGACCTGAAAGGCGATGCCGCCATTGTCTTGGCTTTCATCAATCGAATAGGCCACACGGACGGAAATCGGCCCGGACTCTCCGTCGCGCAGAGAGGCGATATCGTTGTCTTGGCGGGTGACGTTGGGCAGCAGGTGGAACACATTGCCTGACACATCCAAAACCGAGACGGACAGATACCCATCCTGAACATCGTCGGGCAGGTCGACATCAATGACCGGGTTTTGCCCGACAATGAAGTCTCCAGTCGGATTGGGGGCGTTGCCTTGCTCTCCGTTGAAGAACGCGATCGAGATATCGCTGGCAGGTGCTGAGGGCAGGAAATTCTCGATCAGACACAGGGTCGGGTTCAGCAGCGTGACCTGCTCAAGATCGATAGGGCGTGAACCAGCGAGGGCCGTCAGCGCGGTGTCCAACCCAACAAAACTGTCCCTTGAGGCCAACGTTCCGCCAACCTTGATCGGTGTTTCGGGGCCGTAGCCCGTGCTGGGTGCGTCGATCAGTTTCAACGCGCCGCAATCGGCCAGACCGGACAGGATGGGTCGGACCTCATCCGCGGACAGGAACAGCGACTCCAACTCGATATCTGCGGTGCCTTGTAGCCCGGCGGGCAGACCGGCGGAGTAGAGCTGCTCTAGCTCGGCATGTAGGGCCTGATCGGTGGTTTGTCCGGTCAGTCGGGCCTCATTGCCTTCGACCACGAAACGCCACTCGTCCAGATCCATTGCCGCGTCGATGACACCGGTCACCGCTGTTCCCCAGGTGTCGGAAATGTCGCCCGAGGCCAATGTGAGATCAACATCGCCCCCTTCGGATGTGATCTCGCCTGTCATGGCGTCCCGCACAGTCTCGGACGGAACAAAGCCTACGGCACGAGGGGCCTGACCGGGTCGTTTATCAGCCACCAGAGTATAGGGCGATACGGTTGGGTATTGCGGTGCAAGGAAGCTGTCAAACAGTCCGCCGAAATAGCCACCGGCACCAATGCCAACAACCGCAAGCGCGCCGACTGCAGCCACCACGCCTCCACGCGAGGACTTGGCAGGTTCAGCTTTGGTCGGGCTGGCCTTGGATTTCGGTTCCGGTTGCGTAACCGGGGCAACGGATGGCGCAGCGGCAGGGGCCGCGCGCGGCGCGATCACGGTTGCATCGTCCAGATCGTCTTGAAGCGCGGCCGATCCGTTCCGGGCCGCCGCCAGGGCGCGTAGAACATCTCCGGCGCTCTGGTACCGATCATCCGGGTTCGGAGCCGTCATCTTGTCGAGGATCGACTTTAGCGGCTCCGGTACGTCCTGAGTATTCAGCGGCTCTTTCTTGTTTTCGACCACTTCCAGCAGGTTGCGCCCGGCATCAGCTTTTTGCCCCCGGAAATTGGCCAGCAGCAAGGCGCCCAGAGAATAAATATCGGTGCGCTGGTCGGTTTTGCCTGAAAGTTGCTCGGGCGCGGCATAGGCGTATTTCCCGGCAAACTCACCGCCCACAATGGTTTCGGCACCCGGGTTTGTATCCTTGGCGATGCCGAAATCAATGATCACGGCCTGCCCCGGATCGCCATCGCGCAGGATGATATTGTCGGGGCTCAGATCGCGGTGAACGATGTTGCGGGCATGGGCGGCCTCAAGCCCCTCGCAAACCCGTTTGCACACGGTCAGCACGTCGCCCGCCGACATAGGGCCGGTTTTGAGCTTCTGGTCGAGGCCCGGTCCGTCCACATAATCCATCACCAGATAGACATGCCCGTCGGCGGTTCGGTTGTTTTCAGAATAGCGGACAACCGCGTCGTGGCGGATGTCGCGGATTTCTTCTTCGCGGGTCAGCAGGACCAGATAGTCATCATTGCTGGAAAACTCCGCTTTCAGAACCTTCAAAGCGGCAAGCCGCCCCGAAATCTCGGAGCGGGCTCGATAGACGTCAGAAGTACCGCCCCGCCCAAGTATCGCTTCGATCCGATAGGTATTGTTCACCAGATCGCCCGGCTGAAACAGGTCGCCTGCGCGGGAGTCCGTCATGCTGTCCTCGGTTTAGTTAGAGTGGTGGTGTAATCAGCCGAGGGCCTGGAATTCAACGCGACGGTTTTCGTCGGCGCGCGGATTGTCTTTGTTCAGAGGTTCAGCCTCGCCAACACCCAGCACCTCCAGCCGCTGTTCCGAGATGCCGCAATCGCCGACTAGGAAGCGTTTGACCTCTTTGGCACGCAGCAGCGACAGGTTCTGGTTGTATTCGGCGGAGCCTGCACTGTCGGTATGGCCGATGATCTGGAAAACGTTCACATCCACGTTCTTCATCGCCTGACACAGCGACGAAAGCTTGGGCTTTTCATCCTCGCGCAGCGCGGCCGACGCGAAATCGAAGCGGATCTGGATGTTGACCTGATCCTCGCTAGCGACCGGCTGGTATTCGGTCGGTGCGGCGGCAACGGTGGTTTCAGCTTCGGCCTCAGCCGTTTCGCCGGAATTCGACGGCACGATGACAAGGCCGCGCGTCTTCTGCTTGTTGAACGCGTCGGTGATTTCGTCTGCCGTCAACTCGCCTGACTGCGCCAGAGCAAACTGAGCGGTACACAGGACGGCGAATGCCGAGGTCCCGATGAACTTCCATGATGCAAATGCGGACATAACCCTAACCTTTCCGTGTTTGAGGGGAAGATTAGCCCCCCACCAGACGACCGACAATGAAGAATGTCACACAAGCGCTGGACATTTTTAGGTCAATAGCGTGACATCACGCGCCCAGCCTTTTAAGTTCATCTTATAAGGTGGCAGAATACAGGAAACATCAGGCAAATGCGCATCGTTCCGGCGATCATTCTTGGAGTGGCCATCATACTGGCTCCGATCATCTGGTACGTCTTTCCTTTGGTCGTCCCACTTGACGAGAATTTCGAAGGTCCCGCCATCGACTCAGGCGCCCGGATCGAGATCGAGATGCTCAGCCAGCAGCTGGATGATATGCGCGAACAGGTTGAACGACTTTCGCTTGAGGTGTCGCGCACCCAGAACGGTGCCGGGATCGTGCCGCAGGACAACTCGGCGGCGGATGACTATGGGTTTGACCGCTCCTCGCCCAATGAGATCATTGACGCCTATGCGCAGGTTGTTCTGATCGCCAACCGCAACAAGGTGAACCGGGAACTGGACTTGGCCGGATCGTCCTTCTTGCGCGAAACATTCGGCCTGCCGCGCGAGGATTTGACGGATGAATGCCAGTCGATGACCAACCCGCGGCTTGAGGAGCTTCTGGTGTTGGAAGAGGTCGGGCCGGTTCGGGTGCGGATGCTAAAACCTGCGGTTGATTCACTGCGGGCTGTATTTGAGAACATTCAACGCACCGACCCCGACCTTTATGCGCGTATCAATACGGCTGGGTCGTTGTGTGTGCGCCGTATTCGCGGGGCGACGTCTTCGGCTTCGGCTCATGCTTACGGTCTTGCAGTCGACCTGAATATCGACGGTGTTCTGGATACGCTGGGCGACGGAAAAACCCAGTTGGGTCTGACTATTCTGGCCGATTTCTTCCGCGAGGAAGGCTGGGTCTGGGGTGCTGCCTGGGGCCGTGAGGACTCGATGCATTTCGAGGTCAGCCGTAACAAGATCGAAGAGTGGCTTGAGGCCGGGCTGCTCTGATCGCGCTTCTCAAGCGGTTTGTGAAGTCCGTCACAGACGCAATGGGGTGCAAAGTAAATAAAGCGTTATCTGTTCCAAAGGGGGCTGCGGAATGTTGAGAACGACCTTGCCATGGTCCCTTCGATGGGATTTGCTCGATACGTTTCTGGCTCATTGGTTCGGGCCGGTACGGGTGAAGGGTGTTTTTCTGACATGACGCGGATTTGTCGTTTTCTGGTTTTGGCTTCCTGCGTCGTGATCGCGTCGACTGTGTTTTCTACGGTGGCGCAGGCGCAAAGCGCGTCGAACCTTGCGCCGTCCACCTTTCAACCTCAAAACCAACGCAGCACCGGACCTGTGACCGTAGCGCGCGATCCGGGCGCGCCGGTGCCCGAAGGCGCAGACAGGCTGTTTGTGACCGTTGGTCAGGTGCGGATCGAAGATGGTCTGCCTCAGATGGAGGCGGCAAATGCGGCTTTCATTGAACGCCTTACTGGCAAGCGCGTGGCCGTGTCCGAAATTTTCGCCGCCACCAACCGATTGGAAAGCGCCTATACCAACGCGGGTTTTGTCCTTAGCCGGGTGGTCCTGCCTCAGCAGACCCTGCGAGATGGGGGCACGTTGCGCATCGTCGTGATCGATGGCTTCATCGAACGCATTGATGCCGAAAAAGTGCCTCAGCAGGCGCGTGAGCGGGTGGTGATGATTACCAAACCTCTGATCGGCAAACGGGGCGTCAAGCTGCAACAGATTGAGCGCGCGCTTTTGCTGGCCGGGGATACGTTTGGCGTGCGATTGGCCTCGACCCTGTCGGCGGGCGATGCGCGGGGCGGTACCATTCTGACGCTGGATGGTGAGTTCAAAGAGATCACCGGCTCTTACGGCTTTGACAATACGCTGTCGGACGAGCTTGGGCCGGGCAACCTGAACCTCGGCCTTGAGGTCAACGGCGCGCTGGAGATGGGAGAGACCTTCTATTTCCGCGTTGGCGGTTCGCCCAAACGGTTCTTCTCAAGCGATGCGCAGTACCGGATTGCGGCAGCAGGGGCGGTCTTTCCGATCGGATACGACGGGATGACGTTCAACGCCGAATACACGCTCAGCGAGGCGCAGCCGGACGCAGAACTGGTGCCAAATACCAGTAAATTCGAACGCTTTTCCTTGCGGCTCTACTATCCTTGGGTGCGCTCGCGGCGTCACAATTTGTCGTCGCAGCTGATCCTGGACCGGATCAGCGACTCGCAGGATCTGATTGCCAGCTCAGGGTCGCTGCCGGTCTATGACGATGACCTCAGCGTCTTGCGGGCCACGCTGGATGCAAGCTGGACCTATGACAATGGCTCGTTTCTTTCTGCCGGGGCTGTTCTGTCACGCGGGCTGGATGCGTTCGGGGCCAGTGCCTCGGTCGGGGCGGGGGATACGCCCTTGTCACGGCAAGGCGCCAGTGCGCAATTCACCAAGCTTGTGCTGTCGGCGCAGTATCAGCGTCCGTTGAATGCCAATTGGTCGGTGAATGTGAATGGCCGGATTCAATCCAGCTTTGGCGATCCGCTGGTCACGTCGGAACAGTTCAGTGTTGCCAGCTCCAGCGAGTTGTCGGCCTTTGACGCGGGCGACCTGCGCGGGGACAACGGCTGGGTCGCAAGGGCCGAGCTTGGCCGGTCGCAGCAGACGCAGATTGCCGGCTTTCCGATCCTTTTCAAGCCCTATGTTTTTGGGGCCTACGGCGTGTTAGGTTTGGAACAACCCACTGTTCTGGAACAAGGCACAACCCGGGCATATGCCTACGGTCTGGGCTTTGATGTGTTTACGATTGAGGACTCGACCTATCGGTCCGGGTCAGTACGAGTGGAATATGGGAGGGGGGAACGTGATGACCTCGGAGAAGATGGAAACCGTTTCAGCATCACTGCCAGCCGCCGCTTCTGATGGCAGCGCAGCCATGACAGTTTCACGCCGCATTCTTTTGTCGGCCTCGGCGGTGCTGTGGGGGACGACCGCGCTGGCGCAATCCCTCCCGACCGGAGGGACGGTGGCTGCGGGTGATGTTGCGATCAGCCAACCCAGCGGTACTCAGTTGAACATCACGCAGGGGTCGAATGCGGCCATCGTGAATTGGAACGGGTTTTCGATTGGCCCCGGCTCGACCGTGAATATCAATCAGCCGGGCGCGCAAAGCGTGATTCTGAACCGGGTGACGGGTAACACGACTAGTCAGATCCATGGTCAGTTGAACGCCAACGGACAGGTGCATCTGGTCAACCCGAACGGCATTTTCATCGGCCCGAATGGCCATGTGAATAGTGGGGGCTTTGTGGCCTCGACCCTGAACATCTCGGACGACGACTTTCTGAACGGCCGCTATCACTATAACGGCAACGGAGCCTCAGCCGGGGTCGAGAATGCGGGCACGATTCAGGTTGTTCCCGGCGGCTATGCGGCCTTGATCGGCGGCAAAGTGTCGAACGCGGGTGTGATCCGAGTGCCGATGGGCAAAGTGGGGCTGGGCGCGGGAGAGCAGGTTACGCTCGACGTGTCCGGTGATGGGTTTCTACAAGTTGCGGTTCCTTCGAACAGTGATGACGCTGCGATGGAGGCTCTGGTCACCAATTCAGGCCGGATCGAGGCGGATGGCGGAGTCGTTCACCTCAAGGCTGCCAGCGCTCGTGATGCGGCGCGCCGGGTCGTGAATATGTCTGGAGTGATCGAGGCGCGCTCGGTCGGTGGCGTGTCCGGAGCAGTTGTTCTGGGCGGCAGCGGCGGTGCCGTGCAGGTGTCGGGCCGCATTGATACCTCGGCACGGGTTACGTTGGTCGAGGCCTCTCCGCGCCCGGTGGCCCGCGATCAGAACGGTGGGTCGATCACGATTACCGGTGAAGCCATCGAACTGGCCGGAGCGGCCCTGAGCGCTGACGGTGCAGGCACAGGACAGGGCGGAGAGATCCGCGTTGGCGGTGACCTGCAAGGGGGCGGCGATCTGCAACGGGCCAGCACCACGCTGGTCGACAGCGCAACGGTAATCAGCGCCAATGGCGGAGATCAGGGTAATGGCGGCCTGATCATCGTCTGGTCGGACGACTATACATCTTTCTCGGGCTTCAACTCGGCCCGTGGGGGCGATCTGGCCGGTGATGGTGGTTTCGTCGAAGTATCGGGCAAACTGGCGCTCAACTATGAGGGTCTGACCGATACGCGGGCACCGTTTGGTGCATATGGCACGCTGCTGCTGGACCCCACGAATATTACGGTTTCCGACACGGCAACGGGTCCTGGTTCAGTCACGCCTGGTACAATTGAAACGAACCTTGGCTTCGGCAACGTCACTTTGACGACCGCAGGAAGCGGCACTCTGCAGCCGGATGGAGACCCTATCGACCTTGGTGGCGATGACTCACAGGTAGGCACCATCACCGTCGACGACCCGATCACGTGGGGTAACGGCTCTAGGCTAACGCTGCTTGCCAATGATTCGATCACAATCAACGCGGCGATCACCGCGACAAGCGGCGAGTTAGAACTGAACGCCGCCACAACGATTGGTACCGGCGCAGGTGGTACAATAAACGTCGATACCTTTACGCTTACGAATGGTGCCTGGTCACAGGTAAGTTCCACGCTCCCGAGTTTCTCAGCGGGCACGCTCGATATTGCGTCCGGCGCAACATTCACCCGTGCACTCGGTGGCACTGGCGCCGCCGGGTCGCCATTTCTGCTAACGGATGTGTTTGGCCTTCAAGGCATTTCGGACGGCAACAACTACGCCCTGGCCAATTCTATCAGTGCCGCGCCACTCAGTTCTTTCGATCCAATCGACTATGCGGGTGGTACACTTGAAGGCAACGGATTTTCGATTAACGGCCTCACCATTTCGACCAGTTCGTTCGGCGGACTGTTCAACAATCTTGACGGCAACGTTCAAAACCTGCGCATCAATGGGGCCAGCGTTTCCTCTGGAGGCGGCGGTATCTTAGCAGGAACAAATGGCGGCACGATTTCCGGCGTTTCGGTATCCGGTAGCTTTAGCAGTAGTGACGAACAGGCCGGTGGTCTTGTAGGTTTCAACGATGGCACAATCATAGACAGTTTCTCGACAGCTAGCGTTACCGTCGCCACGACCGAGGCCAACCTGGTTGTCGCGGGCGGTCTGGTCGGCGAAAACAACGGAACCATCACTCGGTCTCACGCTACAGGAACCGTCAGTGGCTCTACGGCGGGCGATTTCTCCGTTGGTGGCCTGGTGGGTGACAACAACGGCCTTGTTCAGGATTCCTATGCAACCGGAAGTGTTTCAGGCACCAACCAGAGTTCAGCGCCCGGAGACTCGGCAACCCTGGGAGGACTCGTAGGCTTCAACAATGGCGGCACAGTTGCCCGCAGCTATTCAACTGGCGGAGCGAGTTTTTCCGGCCCCAACATACCCACACTCGGTGGGTTAGTCGGTTCAAACTCTGGATCTGTTTCAGGTTCCTTCTGGAATACCGATACCTCCGGTCTGGCTACTAGCGCCGGAGGCACAGCACTCACCACAGCACAGCTTCAGGATACGGTCGGGTTCTTTAACCTTGCGTCGGCTCAAGGGTGGGACTTTACCAATACGTGGGCGCCTGGAGCGAGCGGGTCAGAAGGCGGGACAAACCCACTGCACTACACGACCTCACCGGTCCTGTTCGTGGTGCCTGACACACTTCTCATCCCCGAAGGTGAGGCTGAAACGACGACAGGCACGGGCACAATTTCTGGTGGCCCGTCTGTCTTTCGGTTCGGGCCGTCGGGTGACTCGCTGGATACGTCGCCGATCTTTGAGACTTTGACGTTTGCCAGCACCGAAAACGGGACCACGACTTATACCGTGGATACAAGTTCCCTCCTGAGTATCTCGGAGGTGTTCTATACCGTTTCTGCGCTGCCTGGCACGGCAATCATCGGGAACACGGTCATTCCGACCCCGCCGACCCCAACCATTGAGATTACCCCGACCGTGGATACGACCATCACTGGCGGCGGAGGTGGCGGCGGTGGTACCACGACCACAACGACAACCGAAGCAGAAGCGGCGCTTGGTACGGTCGAGAATGCGTCGCAGGATTTTGACGAGGTCATCTCTTCCTGTGCGGAACAGGGCAATAATGTCAGCGCCTATCTGGCCTGTATCGCCGATGCGATGGACGAATACGCCTCGGACCTCGATGCGATCGTGCAGGGTTTACCGCCGGGTCTGGAATCCGTTGGTGATATCATCCGTGGCGCAAGTGCTGGTATTCGCGCGGCGGGCGAAGATGCCAACCGCCGTCTGGCACTTGCCACCACTGCCGAGGAGCGGGAGACGATCCGCCGCGAGGCTGTGCAGGAAGCGCGCCGTCAGATCCGTCAGGCGCAGCGCGAAATCCGCAAGGCGATCACATTGATACGAGCAACCGACCCCGAGCTTGTCAGTATCCAGAACCAGCAGGTAGATACAATCGTGGCAGCTGTTGGTCAGGCCGAGATTGGCCTGTCGCGCGCCATCGGTCTTTAACCCCATGGAGGCTCTGCGCCCATGTTCCTGATCCGTCTTTGTGCGGCCATGCTTTTGACCCTGTTCAGCGCGCTCGCGGCGCTGGCCGACAAACGCGTGGCGCTGATCATTGGGAACTCGGACTACCAGACGGTCGGGGCGCTCGACAATCCGATCAACGATGCCTCGGATCTGGCCATCGCGCTTGAGGGGCTGGGGTTCGACGTGTTCCTGGGCACCAATCTGACACGGAATGAAATGCTGTCTCTGGCTGAATCCTATGGCGCGACGGCTGCGGATTCTGATGTCTCGCTGCTGTTTTATGCAGGCCACGGGTTTCAGGTGGACGGGCGCAACTATCTGGTTCCGGTCGATGCTAATCTGACCAGTGCCGCGGATATTCCGGAGCAGACCGTGGCTATGGAGGAGTTTGTCTCACGGATGGAGCGGTCCGACGGCATTCGATTGGTGTTTCTGGACGCGTGCCGCGACAACCCGTTCGAAGATGGTGTGCTGAGCGTTGACGAAGGGCTGGCCCGTGTCGGCAGCGCCGCCGATTTCCTATTCGCATACGCCACGCAGCCCGACAACGTGGCCTTCGACGGCACCGGGCGGAACAGTTTTTTCACCGAAGCACTTCTAAGCCATATTTACACGCCGGGTCAGGATATCTCGGACCTGCTGATATCGGTCCGTAAGGATGTGCTGGCTGCGACTGGGGGGCGGCAGATCCCGTGGGACAATTCCTCGCTGACGCGGCAATTCCGGTTTGACAACAGCCCGGTGACAGCATCCGAAGAGACCTTGCTGTGGCAGGTGGCGGCCAATGCGCAGGATGCCTCTCTGATGCAGCTCTATATTGACCGCTACCCACAGGGCGCGCATGCCACTGAGGTTTTTGCGTTTCTGGATGAGGCCGGGCAGGGCGGCACCCAGACCCGTGCGCTGAGCGTCGAAGACCAGGACGAACAGGCCGAGCGTCTTTGGAAACTGGCTCAACGCAGCCGGATGCGGCCTCTGCTGGAGTTTTACCTAGAGCAATACCCCGATGGCAGCCATGCCGCACAGGCGCAGCGGCTAATCGCCTCGATCCCGCGGCCCGAGGACAGCACACCGGGTGGCATTTGTGAGCGGCTCGCGACCCATCCCCGCGACCGCACAGCCAGTATCACGGGCGTTCCGTTCAGCCGGTTGCAGGAAAATGCGCTGACGGCCATTCAGGCGTGCAGCGCGGCGGCGGCCCAGTCGCCTAAGCTGTCGCACTATGTGGCGCTACTGGCGCGCGCGACGATTGCTGCGGGGGATGTGGAGCGTGCCGTGACCCTCTACAAACAGGCTGCTGCCGAAGGGGATTTGCGGGCGATGGTGTCTTTGGCGCAACTGCATGAAAGCGGCACCGGCGTCCCTCAGGACATGGGGACAGCGCTGGACTTGTATGAGCGCGCGGCGGCAGGGGGCAGCGCCGATGCCATGATCAACCTCGCCGTCACCCTGTTTGAAGGCCAGATCGTTCCTAAAGACGACGCGCGCGCCGTCGCGCTTTTGCAGCAAGCCGCTGACGGTGGGTCGGCCAAGGCGACCTTCAATCTTGGGGTGCTGGCGCAAGATGGTGCTGCCGGCGAACCCGAGCAGGCATTGGGCTACTTCCAGAAGGCAGCGCGTGATGGTGAATATCAGGGCTATCTGGCAGCAGCGATCCTTCTGGATGAAGGGCGCGGCGTGCCTCGTGACCCGCTCGAGGCCGCGCGGATGCTTCTGCGCGGAGCTGCCGAGGACAACGGAGCGATCCTCCATCAGCTATCCCTCGCCTCAGACCAATGGTCGCGCGACACCCTGATGGAGGTTCAACGGCTGTTGCAAAAGGCAGGCTATTACAACAGCACCATCGACGGTGTGCCGGGGCCGAATTTCATTTCGGCCCTGCGGCAATGGCGCAGTGGTGGGTTCGACCCGATCATTCTGGCTGAGAACTGAGTTTAGTTGACGGGCACAAACTCAATCCGCCGATTGCGGCGCTTGCCGTCTGCGGTGTCATTCGACACAACCGGGCGGCTTTCACCATAACCAACCGTCAATAGACGTTCCGGAGCGATGCCCTGATCGACCAGATAGGTGTTGACCGCCTGCGCACGACGTTCGCTGAGAACACGGTTGGCCTCATCCGAACCATCGCTGTCCGTGTGTCCGCCGATCTCGATCTTCAGGTCCGGGCAACGGTCGACAATGTCATGTAGATTACTCAGCAGCGGAATCGAGTCATTGGTCAGCCGCGCACTGCCCGAGTTAAAGTAGATATTGCCGGTGCGCGACAAAATCTCCATCCGCCCCTCACAGGCCTCACGATCCAGATCACCCTTGGTTTCCAGCGCGGCCGCGCCCGGTGTGGCCGAGGCGACCTCAAGCTGAGGCGGCGTGCCGGGTTGGGCGCGGTCGAACACGAACCCGAAGCTGACAAAGCCAAAGGGCAGGATATCAACACCGGCGGCTTCTTCGAGCTTGCCGCGTCCTTCCTCAAGATTGAAGTCGGGCAGGGCAATCGCAATCGGCGTCGTATTGGCCACAGCCACGCGGTCATTGTCGACCAGAGTGATGGCTACCTGCGCCACGCTGTCCTTTTTCACCCCATGCAGGGATAGGCTATAGGGCAGGTCGATGATCTTGTGCCGGGTCTGGTGCAGATCGACCAGTTGTTCAGGCGGCAATTGGGCGGTGATCACAGCCTCGGGGAAGTTGAAGGTTTCGAAAAACAGGAACCGCATGCGCACGTTGCGCAGGTCAATCTTGGTATCAACGCTGTCCATCTGAACCCGGATATCGGCGCCACCTTCGGGGCTGATCACGCCCGTCAGGGTTGCAAAGCCGCTGTTTTCGGCAATCGCGTTCTTTTTGACCGACAGAAACTGCAGTTCCGAGGCTTCGGCGTCCAGTTTCCAGCCATGCTCAAAAGGATCGGCGCTTTGACCCCACGCCGTGTTTGCAAATACCAGTGCTGTCATCGCAAAAGCATTTCGCATCAAGTTTAAACGCGGCATGTGTGAACCTCTTCCTAGTCTTGATACTTTAATTGGGATATTTCAGGCCACGGCCATAAGAAAGCCAAAAAACAATATCAGAATATTTCGGGGCTGAGTGGTGCCCAAGGGGTCACGGACCATGAGACCAGAAAAAGGCAAAGAACCAAAGGTGCAACGCGTACTTAGAACCCTAATTGCGATGATCGCAATGCTCTGGACCGGTTCGGCTTGGGCCGAGCCGCGAATCGCGCTGGTGGTTGGAAACTCCGACTACGGTTCAGTCTCGGCCCTGGACAATCCAATCAACGATGCGCGGCTGATGGCGGAGAAGCTGACCGCGCTCGGGTTCGAGGTGCGGCATCTGTCCGACAGCACCCAGATTGAAATGAAGCGCGCCATTGCCCAGTTCGGGCGAGACCTGCGCAAGGGCGGCGAAACCGCCGTGGGCCTGTTTTACTATGCGGGTCACGGGGTGCAGTCTTTCGGTTCGAACTATCTGTTGCCCGTGGATGTGTCGCTGTCTGATCCGGCCGATCTGGACCTGATGGCGGTTGAGGCGCGTTCGGTCCTGCATCAGATGGCCTCGGCCAACAACAAGACGAATATCGTCATCCTGGATGCTTGCCGGAACAACCCGTTCGAGGATCTGGCAGATATGGATGACAATGGTCTGGCAGAGATGAAAGCTCCGACCGGTACTTTTCTCGCCTATGCCACCGATCCCGGCGGCGTTGCGTTGGATGGCGAAACCGGCAACAGCCCGTTCACGCTGAGCCTTGCGCAACATATCGACACGCCCGGCATGGCGATCGAGCAATTGTTCAAGAAGGTGCGCGTTGATGTTCTCAGCGAAACGCGGGGGCTGCAAACGCCTTGGGATACCTCGTCCTTGACGCAGGATTTCGCCTTTGCACGTGCGAATGAAACACTGATCGCGAAACCGGAGCAAACCGAAGAAGAACAGTGGCAGGAAGCCGTGAACAGCCGTGACCCGGTGAAGATCATGCTGTTTCAGCGGGCCTATCCAGACAGTATTCATGCATCGCAGTCCAATGATCTGCTGCAGACGATTTTGGCCGAGTCCTTTGGAACTCTGCCCACGCCCACGCCATCGCAAGAGGCTCCTGAAGCGACCGAGACGGACCGTCTGATGTATGAACTGGCGCAGGTCGACGATTCGATCCATTCCTATGAAGTCTATCTTCACAGCTTTCCGAGTGGCGCATTTGCCGATCAGGCGGTCGAACGTCTGGCGGCTCTGCAGTTGGAAAGCGAGACCGTGACTCGCAAGGCCGAAGCCAATGTCGAGGCGCCCGAGGCGCAGAACTCGGGAAGTATTGATGCCGGAGCAGCGGTCACCATGAAATCTATCCTGACGTTCGGCAACACCCATGTCAGGGGTAAGTCGATAGAAGAACTGGTCGCAGGCTCGCCTCAGTTCCCGCCGATTGACGGGCTGCCGGATGAGTTGTGGAAAGATCAGAATTGTTCGAGTTGCCACCAGTGGACGCATGAGGCCCTGTGCGATCAGGCTCAGACCTATGTCAAACGCCCAGCGGCAGGCAACGTGGCCAAGCAGCATCCGTTTGGCGGTGGTTTGAAGGTCAACCTGCGCCGGTGGGCGATGGGCGGTTGTCAGGGATAAGTCTGCCTTAAGGTTTAGATCAGCGACCGGGCTTGGTTGCGCGCCCATTTGGTCGAATTTTCCAATGCAAGTCGGGAAAGCTAGTGATCCAAATGGAAAACCCCTTGTGAGTGGTCGGAAATAGCCGAAGAATGCGGGTATGAAGCCCAAACCTGTCACATCCGAACCTGATGATGAGGCCGAAGATCTCGGGCCGCGCAGCATCTATGATGGTGACCCGGAGGATGAGGATGATCTGTGGTTTCTCCCCCCCGAGGATGACTCGCCACAGGATGATTTCCTGACCCCTGGCCCTCGGGCAGATCAGCGGCAATTGTTCGATCCCAGAGAGTGGCAGGCCGCGCAATCCGGGTTGTCGTATGAGCTTGCGGATTTGGCGGTGACCTTTGGCGCGCTGGATGAGCGGCTGCGGGCGGGGCCGGAAGGGTGGACCCATCGTCTGGCCTTGCTGGATGTATCCGATCTGGGCTGGTGGACCGGTGACCGGATCAGTGTCGAACGTTTGGCGCTTTGGACGAGTCTGCGGATCGGCGCGACCGGTGATGATGTGCAGTCCCTGTATCGGGCAGGTTGGGCGGTGCGCCGCCTGTCATCAGGTGCGGCACCTTCCCATGATGGCTGGGAGGCCGGGCTGACCGCCTTTCTGGACCGAATGGCGCAAGGGATCGAAGAGGTGCCGGAGGCCATTGCAGACCTGTCGGACGTGATGCGCAGCGTCGAGGCGCTGCACCCCGTCACGCAGGCCGCAATCGCCTTTCATGCATGGCGGGCCGTGTCCCAAGGACCCGGTCAGGATACGGAGGCGGCTGTCCTTGCGGCGCGGCATGCGGCCTCGATGGGGCGGGGCGGGGCGCTCTTCATGCCGCTGGCGCTGTCCGGGCCGGGCGCGCTGCGTGGTGTTGGGTCGCCCGAGGAAAAACTGGCCGCCTGGATTGGCGGGGCAGGACAGGCGGCCCTCGCAGCCTTGTTGCATCTGGACCGGATCAACGTGTGGGAGGCGCGGGCGAAGGAGGCAACAGCCGACCTCAGCGGTCGAACGCCGCCGTTGCTGATTGAAGCGCTGCGCGCCTGGCCTATGGTATCTGCTCCTCTGGCTGAGGAACTGACCCAGGCCTCGCGCGCTGCGGTACAGCGCAACATCGACCGCTTTAGCCGCCGCGGTTTGATCCGAGAAGTCACCGGTCAGGGGCGTTACCGCGTTTGGACGGCAGCGCTGTAGTCCAGCAACCAGTCGCGAAACAGGCGGGCCGGTCGGCGCAAATCTGTACGAGAGGGATAGATCAGGTGATAGGCCTCTTGCCCGCTGACCTGCAGGTCAGGTAAGCAGGACACCAGTCCTGAGCCCTCTATAATACGGTCGGATGCGGGCGCGCGGGCCAATGCTATCCCAAGCCCGCTGGCGGACAGCTCGGCCGCCATGATCGAGTTGTCGGCAAAGAAGAACCGGGCCTGCCCTGTCGGCAAACGCAACGCTTCGAACCAATAGAGCCAACTGGCTCGGTGGGTCGATACTTCGATCAGGGTGAATTGCAGCAGGTCCTGCGGTGTGTGGATCTGTGCGGCGATCTCGGGCGGGGCGACGGGAAATAGAACCTCGCGGAGCAGTTCGTCTCCTTCTGTGCCAAACAGCGCAGGGTTGCCAAACACGATCTGTAGATCGGTGAACTGGTTGGTGAAATCCGAATTCGCATTGCCGGTGGTCAGCGAAAGATTGAGATGAGGTTGCGTGGCCTGAAACGCGGGAAGGCCTTTGGCCAAGACACCATGGGCAAACAACAAAACCGACTGAACGTATAACCTCTGTTCACGCGTCTCACCGAAAAGGCCGGTGGTGGCTGTTTCCAGCATCAGCAGCGATTGCTGGACTGAGGGCAGATAGGCACGTCCTGCTTCCGTCAGCGTGACTGCATGGGCATGGCGGTGAAACAGAGGCGTGCCCAACCGAGTCTCAAGCGCCTTGACCTGTTGGCTGACGGCGGCTGGCGACATGTTCAGCTGCGATGCTGCGCGGGAAAAGCTCTCTGTACGGGCGGCTGCTTCGAACACGCGTAGCCAATTGAGGGATGGGATGCGGGGCAACATGTAGCGCAGGCTAAGCTAGACTTATCCTGACAGGCAAGAGGTTTGGTTTTGACCTGTCTCTCCTCGCGGATACCCTTTGCGCACACGGCAAATAGGTGACCCAATGGCGACGACTCTAACGCAGCAACAATCCGACCAGTATTGGGAGGATGGCTATCTCTTTCCCCTCTCTGTCTTTTCCGAAGGTGAGGCTGCCGGTTTCCGGACCGAGCTGGAACAGATTGAGAGCGACTGGCTGGATGCGGATTTGCCCTTGCCCTTGAACACCTACAAAAGGGTCAATGCGCATCTGGTCATGCCACTGGCGACGCGCATCGCGCAGGATCCCCGCGTTCTGAATGTGGTTGAGGGCGTTCTGGGCCCTGATATCCTGATCTGGTCGGCCGAGTTTTTCATCAAGGAGGCCAACACCGTGCAAACGGTTGGTATGCATCAGGACCTCACCTATTGGGGCATGGGGGAAACGCCGGATCAGGTCACGGCCTGGATCGCTCTGTCCCCGGCGACGGTAAGTAGCGGGTGTATGGATTTCGTGCGCGCCAGCCACAAGAACCCGATCTTGCCGCATACCGATACATATTCGGAAACGAACCTGTTGTCCCGCGGGCAAGAGGTGGCCGTCGAAGTTGCCGAGACGGACAAGACCCACATCGAACTCGCGCCCGGTCAGATGTCGCTGCATCACGGGCTGACGATCCACGGTTCAGGGCCGAACCAGTCCGAGGACCGGCGGATCGGGTTGGCTATCCGCTATCTCAGTCCCGGAGCACAACAGCTGGTGGCGGATCGGGACTATGCACTGCTGGCGAGAGGCTCGGACAAACACAGCAATTTCGTGCCGGTTCAAGCACCTACAGAATTGTTCTCATCCGACGCATTAGCAACGTATGAGCAAGTGCGGCGGGATCAGAGCAAAGCACTGGCCGAAGGGGCAGACGCGTCGGTTCCGCTTTATGCGGGTTGAGACGGGCGGTTAACGCCCGACCCCCACATAAGTTTCAAAACCTGCTTTTTCGACACTGTCCTGAGAGTAGACGTTGCGCAGATCCACCATGCGCGGCGTCTTCATCGCACCGCCAAGTTCGCTTAGGTTCAAGGCGCGAAATTCGTTCCATTCGGTAAGAAGAACAACGACGTCGGCATCTTTGGCCGCTTCGTATGGGTCGTCAAACCAATCCACGCCGGGCAGCAGCGCCTCGCCCTCAGCACGGCCTTGTGGGTCGACCACGCGTACTTTGGCCCCACCACCGATGAGGGCCGGAATGATGGTCAGGGACGGGGCGTCGCGCATATCGTCGGTGTTAGGTTTGAATGTCACCCCCAGCACGGTCACGGTCTTGCGGTTGAAACTGTCTTCGCAAGCGTCGCGGATCTTGTCGATCATTCGCTTTTTCACACCGTCATTGACGCGGATCACGGCCTCGGTGATCTGCATCGGATGCGCGTGTTCCTGTCCGATCCGGGCCAGAGCTGCGGTGTCCTTCGGAAAGCACGATCCGCCATAGCCGGGGCCGGCATGCAGGAATTTATTGCCGATCCGACCATCCAGCCCAATCCCGCGCGACACCTCTTTGACGTCGGCGCCCACTTTCTCGCACAGGCCGGCGATCTCGTTGATGAAGGTGATCTTCGTCGCGAGGAAGGCGTTGGCGGCGTATTTGATCATCTCGGCGCTTTCCAGATCGGTGGTCAGGATCGGGAAATCTCGCAGGTAGAGCGGGCGGTAGATCTCGGCCATCACCTCGGCAGCGCGGTCGTTTTCCACGCCGACAACAACTCGGTCAGGGCGCATGAAGTCGTCGATCGCGGCCCCTTCGCGCAGGAATTCCGGGTTCGAGGCAACATCGAACTGCGCGTTTGGGTTTGCGGTAGTGACGACCTGCTGCACCTTGCGATTGGTGCCGACGGGTACGGTGGATTTTGTCACGATCACCGCATAGTCGGTCAATGCATTAGCGATCTCTTCCGCTGCTGCCATCACATAGGTCAGATCGGCGTGACCATCCCCGCGTCGTGTCGGTGTGCCGACTGCGATGAAAATCGCATCCGCTCCGTCCACGGCGTCTTGCAGGTTGGTCGTAAAACTCAGCCGCCCGGCGGCCACATTCTTGGCCATGAGGGTGTCCAGCCCCGGCTCATAAATCGGAACCTCACCGGCTTGCAGCAACTGGATTTTATGCTCGGACGTATCGACGCAGATCACATCATGGCCGAAATCCGAAAAACACACTCCTGACACCAAACCCACATAGCCGGTGCCTATCATCGCAATACGCAAGCTCGAATTCCTTTTTTGTCTCGGCCGAAATGCGCCTGCACAATCAAAGAAATCGTGGTCAGGTGCAATGCCAGATTGTCGCCTTGGGTTGCATTCCATACGCTCTTACTGTTTTTGAGACTTCGAACAGAAGCATTTGTGGAAACGAGGCACAGTTATGACCAAAACGGCATTGATCACCGGCATTACCGGTCAGGACGGATCGTATCTGGCCGAGTTCCTTCTGGAAAAAGGCTATGAGGTGCATGGGATCAAGCGGCGTGCCTCCTCGTTCAACACGCAGCGGATCGACCATATCTATCAGGACCCACACGAGCCGAACCCCAAGCTGCATCTGCACTATGGTGATCTGAGCGACACGTCCAATCTGACGCGTATTATCCAGCAGGTTCAGCCTGATGAGGTCTATAACCTTGGGGCCCAATCGCATGTGGCGGTTAGCTTCGAGTCCCCCGAATACACGGCTGATGTGGATGCGATTGGGACGCTGCGCCTGCTCGAGGCGATCCGGTTTCTGGGACTGGAGGAGAAGTGCCGCTTTTATCAGGCCTCCACGTCCGAGCTTTATGGGCTGGTGCAGGAAACGCCTCAACGCGAGACCACGCCGTTCCACCCGCGCTCGCCCTATGCGGTCGCCAAGCTCTATTCCTATTGGATCACGGTCAACTATCGTGAGGCCTACGGGATGTATGCCTGCAACGGCATCCTGTTCAACCACGAAAGCCCGCGCCGGGGTGAGACCTTCGTGACCCGTAAAATCACGCGCGGCCTGGCGAATATTGCGCAGGGCCTCGAAGATTGCCTGCATATGGGCAATATCGACAGCCTACGGGACTGGGGCCATGCCAAGGATTATGTCCGCATGCAGTGGCTGATGCTGCAGCAGGACGCGCCCGAGGATTTCGTGATCGCGACTGGGGTGCAATATTCCGTGCGTCAGTTCATCGAATGGTCCGCCGCCGAGCTGGGTGTGACGCTTGAATTCACTGGTGAAGGTGTTGATGAAATTGCAACCGTCAAAGCGGTAGAGGGCGACAACGCTCCGGCACTGAAACCCGGGGACGTCGTGATGCGGATCAACCCCCGCTATTTCCGCCCGGCTGAGGTGGACACCCTGTTGGGTGATCCGTCCAAAGCCAAACAGAAACTGGGCTGGGTGCCGGAGTTGACGGTACAGGACATGTGCGAAGAGATGGTGCGCGAAGACCTCAAAACAGCGCAGCGCCACGCACTGCTGAAGCAACACGGCTACGAGATGCCCGTGAGCTTGGAAAACGGCTGAGGAACCGACCATGCGGAAAATTTACGTAGCAGGGCACCGCGGCATGGTTGGTGGTGCCATCCTGCGCAAATTGCAGGACCGGCAGGCCGCAGGCAAGGCCCTGAGCCTCATCACCCGCACGCATTCCGAACTGGATTTGACCGATCAAGCCGCGGTGCGCGCTTTCATGCGGGCTGAGAAGCCCGATGTGGTTGTGCTGGCTGCGGCCAAGGTCGGTGGCATTCATGCCAACAATACCTTCCCGGCCGATTTCATTTACAAAAACCTGATGATCGAATGCAACGTGATCAATCAGGCATTTGAGGCCGGAGTCAAACACCTACTACAACTTGGAAGCTCGTGCATCTATCCGCGCGCGGCTGAACAACCGATGCGCGAAGACGCTCTGCTGACGGGTATTCTGGAACCCACCAACGAACCTTACGCGGTGGCTAAGATCGCCGGGATCAAGCTGTGCGAAAGTTATAACCGGCAGCACGGTGTTGACTATCGCTCGGTCATGCCGACCAACCTCTATGGTCCGGGCGACAATTTCCATCCTGAAAACAGCCATGTGCTGCCCGCACTGATCCGCCGTTTCCACGAAGCGCAGCGGGACGGTTTGGACGAGGTGATGATCTGGGGTACCGGCAAACCCCGCCGTGAATTCCTGCACGTGGATGACATGGCCGAGGCGTCTCTATTCGTGCTGGACCTTCCGCGTGACGTCTACGAGGCGAACACGCAGCCGATGCTCAGCCATATCAACGTCGGGTGCGGGTCTGACATCTCGATTGCCGAGCTTGCGGCGCTGGTGGCGAAGGTCACGGGCTTCAAGGGGCGGATCACGCAGGATACCTCAAAACCCGACGGGACCCTGCGCAAGTTGATGGATGTGTCACGTCTAGCGGATATGGGATGGACGGCCTCGATCGGGCTTGAGGACGGTATTCGCGAAACCTACGCTTGGTTTCTCGAACAGTCTCAGGGCGATCTTCGCGCGAAATAGAAGCCCGAACCCCAAGGCCCGGGCCCCATTTTACCTCAGAACCAACGTCCAATCGCGGCAAGAGACGGCGCTAGGGTTGTTGCATCTGATGTGGTGGAAAGCACCTTGAAAACGGCCTGGCTGGTCGAGGGTTCGTCGGCCCCGATGAACCGCCCCGCGCTGCCACCGCTGCCACTGACAGACGGGGTCGCCGCGAAAACGACCGGGAAGGTCCACGTCTCCGTGTTGCTAGCGAAAAGCGCGCCTTCAGCAATGTTACAACCTGTGGCGGTCAGGGTTGCGGTACAAATCTGAGTGCCATCGGCGAAACGGACATAGTCGCCCGTTGTGGTGCTGCCGCGTTCGATCACTGCACCCGTCGGAGCGCCTGCGTTTTCCGACACCGACCCCAGCAGATTGCCGGGCCCGTACCCATAGTCAGCCCGCATCAAGCGTCCGGCCGTTGTATCCGTGGGGCTGTTTTGAACGGCGGCGCCGCTGGCGATACCCGTGGCGGGATCAAGGCGCAGGGCGTCTGTCCAACTGCCGCCGTCCGGTGACACCTTGATCGAAAACCCGGTGCTGCCGGAAAGGCCCATCTCGGCGTGACCCGTCCAGTTGGATTGAAACAGCAGCGACGCGGTTTCGCCAGAGGCGGACTTGTTGATCTTCAGCTGATGGCCTCCGCCCTCATGGCTCAGCAAAGTTGCAGGGCCACGAACGGATAGGCGGTTGGTGCTGTCATAGCCGGTGGCAACGCCTATACCGGGCAAGTTCGTGGTCTCGACCGGAGGGGTGATCCACGCGCTACCGTCCCACAGTTTCACCTGCCCATCCGCCTGATCCCAAGCGCGCCAGCCCGTCTGTGGGGCTAGGAAGTGCCAGGCGGCATCAATCCAGGCGGCCAATTCCCCTGCGTGACCGTCCCAATCTCCGGTCGGGTTCGCGCTCAGCCCATGAATCTCACCCTGTTCCGGGGCGACGGGTGGATTTGTGCTGCTGGTCGACACAACGCTCAGCTGCACCACGAGGTCCAACTGGCGCAGGGCCTCGTTGTGAGTGACATGTTTCTGCGCTTGAGACGGCTGCAAAAACGGCAGGTTCAATCGGGGTGAGGTCTGAGACACGGGCGTCCTCCTTAGGCTGTCGGTCCGACATTTCGTTGCGCGCTACCCTGCCGCAGGGCGCATGAAATCTATCTGACCGCAGCGAACGCCCGGAGGTTTTTCCATTTACCTTTTTGTCTGAACCTAGTGCAAGAACCTGAATTAAACAGTTTAACTGCGTGAATAGATATCCTCGTAGCGGATGATGTCATCCTCACCCAGATACGTGCCTGTCTGGACCTCGATCAGAACCATGGGCACTTTGCCGGGGTTTTCCATCCGATGGACCGCACCCAGAGGAATGTAGACAGACTGGTTTTCAGAAACCAGACGCTCTTCCTCGTCGATTGTGACCTTGGCAGTGCCTTCCACCACGATCCAGTGTTCGGACCGATGGTGATGCGATTGTAGGCTGAGCGCCGCGCCGGGATGGACGTGGATGCGCTTGACCTGAAACCGGTCGCCGATCACCAGGCTTTCGAACCAGCCCCAAGGGCGGTGGTCCACTGGCAGGGATTCGGCCTGCTTCGCGCCTTTGGTCTTCAGCGCGGTCACGGCCTTTTTGACGTCCTGCGCCTTGTCCATGCTGGCGACCAGAACTGCGTCGGGCATGGCGACGGCGATCACGTCTTGCAGACCCAGCGCAACAACTTCCTGCGCCGGAGATTCCGAGCGGACCAGCACGTTTTGACAGTCAATCGCCGTGACTTCACCAGAGGTCGCGACGCCATCTGCGTCGGGATGGGTCAACTCTTGCACTGCGGACCAACTGCCAACATCCGACCACCCGGCCGCATAGGGCACAACGCTCAGGTTGTCCGCTTTCTCCATCACGGCATAGTCGATCGAGATATCTTCGACCTGAGACCATGCCTCGGCATCCAGTCTGAGGAAGCCAAGGTCACTTTTGGCGTTTTCGACAGCGTTTTTGACAGGACTCATCAGGGCAGGGGCGTGCTGCTCGAACGCGGTGATGATGTCGCGAACGGCGAACAGGAAGATGCCCGAGTTCCACAGATAGCTGCCATCGGCCAGCATGGATTCGGCTGTTTCAAGGTCGGGTTTTTCAACGAACCGATCCAGAGAGACCGCACGGATTTCGGGCGTTTGGCTCAGTTTCAGGTAGCCATAGCCGGTTTCCGGCCGATCCGGGGTGATACCGAAGGTCAGCAGATCACCACGCTCGGCAATCGCACTTAAACCTTCGGTGACGGCGTCGTGAAATGCGTTGGAATCGGGCACCACGTGGTCAGATGGGGCGACCAACATAACCGCATCCGGGTCGATTTCATTCAGGAACAAGGCTGCGGCCAGAACGGCGGGCGCGGTGTTGCGTCCTTCGGGTTCGATCAGAACCGGGCCGGGGTCTATGCCGATCTCAGTCAATTGCTCCGGCACGACGAACCGAAACGCCTCATTCGTAAGGACTAAAGGTTTGGCGTAAGGCGCAGCTTCAGGCCCACGCATTCTGAGGGCGCAATCCTGCAGCAGGCTGTTTTCGCCGAGCAAGGGCACGAACTGCTTGGGATAGCTTTTCCGCGAGAGCGGCCACAAACGGGTTCCAGAACCCCCGCACAGAATTACTGGGTATACGGTTGTCATGATCGCGCAGCGTCTTTCATTTGCGTGTCTTACCGCCCCTTTACTGGGCAGCTTTCTCAGCCGAGACAAGGTCGTGCAGATACGCGCTAAGGTCATCGCGCAGATCATCGCGGGCCAAGGCAAATGCGACGGTTGCTTGCAGGAACCCAGCTTTAGATCCGCAATCAAAGCGTTGACCGTCAAATTTGTAACCAAAGACAGGAACACCGTTGCGGATATCTTCGGCGATGGCGTCGGTCAGCTGGATCTCTCCGCCGCTGCCCTTCTTCTTTTGGTTCAAGTTGTACAGAACCGACGGCCCAAGCACATAGCGTCCGATGACTGCGAGGTTGGAAGGCGCGTCCTCAGGCTTGGGTTTTTCGACCATGCCGCGCGTACGCACGACCGTCCCCACATTGTCACCCACATCCAACACCCCGTAAGAGCTGGTTTGTTCTGGCGGAACCTCCATCGCGGCAACCATATTGCCGCCGGTTTCTTCATAAGCTTCGATCATCTGCTGCAAACAGGGCTTGTCGGCGGCGATGACGTCATCGGGCAGCATGACGGCGAAAGGCTCATCCCCGATCAGGCGGCGCGCGCACCAGACCGCGTGGCCAAGCCCAAGCGCCTTGTGCTGGCGGATATAGGCGATCGCGCCGCTTTCCATGTTTGTCGCATTGAGCGTATCCAGCAGCTTGTCCTTGCCTTTGGCTTTCAGCTCTTGTTCCAGAACGAGGTTATGGTCGAAATAATCCTCAAGTGCAGATTTCCCGCGGGACGTGACAAATATGAACTCGGTGATCCCAGCGGCTCGGGCTTCGTCGATGGCGTACTGGACCAGAGGGCGGTCAACCAGCGTCATGATTTCTTTCGGGACGGATTTCGTCGCGGGCAAAAAGCGTGTTCCAAGTCCTGCTACGGGGAAAATCGCCTTGGTGACCTTGCGTGTCATAGTGCCTCTCAATCTAGTTGCCCCTCTTGGTCGAAACCAATCGGGTTATTCCTCTTAGGCTTTGGGGCCAGATCATTCAATATTACCCGAAGGGCCTGAGCTTAAATCGGTCAGATCGTGCCATGGCGGGAACAGCAAGTCAAAAGACAGTTATGTTGCCAGTTTCTGGTTGCTTGGGCTGGCATCTCAAGCCGCGAGGTCGCTTCGTTGAAGCGCTCCAGTATCGCGTTCTTGGCGATGTATCCATAACGGGTTGATTCTAAACAGCCGCGCCAAGCCTGTGCGATACGTCCGGACAATGGAAAGACCGTGCATCAAGCCAATTTGGGCAAGCCTGTCAATTGACCTTAAAAAAGCAACGATAGTGAGGAACAATAAACATTGTTGACTTAGACTGGGGATGGTTACTGCCCAAGTTCAGAGACAAGCGCATTGTTAGGGAAACACGTCTCGGCCCGACCTTGCGTTTTCTGCCAGCGCCCGATTGAGCGCCGCGTTTTGAAACCTGGCAGCCCATCTGCACCGCCGACATCATGGCCAAGGTGTTCCAACCCTCTTTGCATCGAAGCAATTTCTGATCGGTATAGCGTGTCAACCCGACCCCAGCGCGCCGTGAAGTCTCCGACACCGAATGCAATCCGATCCCCGACATGACCCACGAACAAGGCGTATAGATCGCTTTTGTTGTACTCTTTCAGGACATAGAAATTCTCGGTCACCAAAAACGCCGGCCCGGTTCGACCTGCGGGCATCACTAGGAACCCTTGGGCGGGCAGTTCATGCGCTGGAAACGGGCGGCCGGATGTTCGCGTCATCCCCATCGAGGCCCACTCCTCGATCGCGCGCCCCTGATCAGGACCCTCCAAAGCGCAGCTGACTGTATCAGGCACAACAACCTCAAACCCCCAATCACGGCCCGAAATCCAGCCATGCTGCGACAGGTAGTTGGCGATCGAGGCGATCGTGTCCTCTTCGGATTGCCAGATATCTGCGTTGGCATCGCCGTCTCCGTCCACGGCGTAAGTCAGAAAACTCGAAGGCATGAATTGCGGCTGCCCCAGCGCTCCGGCCCAGCTGCTTTTCATCTCACGACCGTTCAAATGCCCTGCTTCCGCGATTTGCAAAGCGGCCAGCAACTCGGCTGTGAAATATTGCGAGCGGGTGCTCATGAACCCCTTTGTCGCGAGGACCTGAAACGCGTTGTGAGGGATCGCCACTTGGCCATAGCCGCTTTCACGTCCCCAGATGGCGAGGATGATACGGGCTGGAACGCCGGTTTCGGCCTCGACACGGGTAAGCACCGCGGCGTGCCGTTTGGCCATTTTGCGCCCCTGAGCGGTCGCGCCCTGCAAAGAGCCGGCTTTGAAATAGCGCGCCGGTGCTCCGAATTCGGCCTGTGATTGTGGCTTTAATGACTGCGGAGGGCTGCCCGGGGGCACCAGATCGGGAAGATCCCATTTCAAGGTCACGCCGGACAGCGTCTGTGTCATGGTCTGGCGCGAAACGCCTTTGGCACGGGCTTGCGGCCACACCGTTTCCTGCAACCAGTTTTGAAACTGACGCTCAACCTTGGCGCGATCTTGCGCGTTGACCGCCAGGGGCTGGATGGCAAGGCAAAAAATCAAAACGAGAATACGCATCGTAGCCAAGCTGTGTCCCGACGATGCCTGCAAGTCAACCGAAACCAGAGCACCATTGGTGCCAGCTTGAAGGCTTCGATCAAAAGCCTTGAGAAATCCCTTGCCTTTGTCGATAGTTGCACTGAAACGGATGCGAAAGAGGACAGTCGCCTATGACCAAGGTCAGAACGGCCCTCATATCGGCGGCGGTGCTGATGGCCCTAGTGGTGGTGGTGTCATCGGCCCGGACCGCAGGCGCCAGTGACAGCTTCATGGATCCTCAGGGACCAATCGCGGCGGTGCAGAAGGCACATCTTTTGCGGGCAACGTGGTTGATTTTGATCGCTGTTGTGCCTGTTCTTGTTCTGGTTCCGCTTATTGCGCTGCGTTATCGGCGTCGGAAGGGCGGTACAGCTGCTTACAGGCCAGATTGGGACTTCTCGCCCCGGCTCGAGATGGTGATGTGGGGCGTTCCGGTGGTGATCGTCACGATTTTGTCGATCTACCTGTGGAAAGCGACCCATCGTCTGGACCCTTACGCGGCTCCCTTTGGCGATGAACCTGCCGTTCAGGTTCAGGTCGTGGGCCTCGATTGGAAGTGGTTGTTCATCTATCCCGATCTCGGGATCGCGACCGTGGGTGAGGTGGGAATTCCCGTCAAACAGCAAATCGCTCTGACCCTGACAACGGATACTGTCATGCAGTCTTTCATGATCCCTGCCTTGGCCGGGCAGATTTACGCGATGCCGGGCATGACCACTCAGCTGCATCTGGTCGCAGATCAACCCGAACAGATGCAGGGCGAGAATACGCAATATAACGGGCGCGGCTTCACGAAACAGAAGTTCGAAACGCTTGCCCTGTCGGCGGAAGACTTTGACGCTTGGGTCGAAGGCGTGCGCCAGAACGGCATCGTGTTGGATGCGGCGACGTATAGGACCGTCGCCATGCGCTCGGACCGGGATGAGGTGCAACAGGCTCTCGGAACCTCAGATATGCCTGAAAACGCGTTATACTTCCGCTTGGACGATAGCGATTTGTTTCAGTCGATTCTGCATCGCTATCACTCTGGCCAAGCCCTGCCGCACGATCAGCAGCCGGGCACGACATCATACGGGCAGGGGATCGGCCAATGACTTCAGACACCGGGTTCTTCGGCCGCCTCAGTTGGGACGCGTTTCCAATCGCGGGGCTGATCCAGAACCCCAACGCAAATGAGATCGTTGCCAATGCCGCCGCCGCCGTGGTCATAGTTGGAGCGGCTGCCGTTGTCTTTCTGCTGACGTGGTTTCGGCTGTGGGGGCCGCTGTGGCGCGACTGGCTGACCAGCGCCGACCACAAGAAAATCGGCATCATGTATATCGTCTTTGCCATCGTCATGCTGGCCCGCGGTGTGCTGGAAGGCGTTGTCATGCGCGCTCAGCAGGCGGCTGGGCCGGGCGACGGTTTCCTTGAGGCCGAGCATTTCGCCGAACTCTTCAGCACGCACGGCACGATCATGATTTTCTTTGTTGCTGTGCCCTTTGTCTTTGGCATCGCGAACTACGTCATCCCGTTGATGATCGGCGCGCGGGACGTCGCCTTTCCGGTGATGAACCAGATCAGCCTGGGGCTGACGGTCTCGGCCGGCATGATGCTGATGGTGTCGCTGGTGGTCGGAGAATTCTCGACCGGGGGATGGACCGCTTATCCGCCCTATACCGGGGCCGCGTTCAACCCTGGTGTAGGGCCCGATTACTGGATCTGGGCCATCGTCGTGTCGGGGATCGGAACGACACTGACCGGGATCAACTTTGCCGTCACAATCTACAAGCTGCGGGCTCCCGGAATGACCTTCATGCGGCTGCCGATGTATTGCTGGACGATAATCTGCAGCTCGATCCTGATCGTCTTTGCGATGCCGCCGCTCGGGGTCGCGGCCTTGTTGCTGGCCGCTGATCGGTATTTGGATTTTCATTTCTTCACCAACGACCTCGGCGGCAATATGATGAACTATGCCAACCTGTTCTGGCTGTTCGGCCACCCTGAGGTCTACCTGCTGGTCCTGCCCGCCTATGGCATCTATTCCGAGGTCTTCGCGACCTTCTCGGCCAAGCGCATCTATGGCTATACCTCGCTGGTGATTGCCACCATGTCGATTGCGGTCCTGTCCTTCACAGTCTGGCTGCATCACTTCTTCACCATGGGCCAAAGTGCGCTGATCAACGCCGTTTTCGGCATCGCGACCATGCTGATTGCCATTCCCACCGGAGTGAAAGTTTATGACTGGATGGCAACGCTCTGGCGGGGCCGTATCCGGTTTTCGGTCCCAATGCTCTATGGGCTGGCTTTCCTAATGCTGTTTGTCATTGGCGGCCTTAGCGGAGTGATCTTGGCCAACCCAACCGTTGACTATCAGGTCCACAACACCCTGTTTCTCGTGGCGCATTTCCACAATGTTCTGCTGCCCGGCGTGCTGTTTGGCTTGCTCGCGGCCTATAACTACTGGTTCCCCAAGGCGTTTGGGTTTCGCCTAAATGAAGGGTGGGGCAGGGTGACGGTTGCGCTCTGGACCGTTGGATTCATGCTGACCTTCCTACCGCTTTACTTTGTCGGCCTGATGGGCATGCCACGCCGGTCGTTCAGTTGGGAGGACCCGAGCTTTCACCCTTATATGATCGTCGCGGTGGTCGGAGCATTGGTCATCACAGCCGCGCTGCTATCGGTTCTGGTCCAGCTTTGGGTCAGCATCCGCGATCGCGACAAAACCCGCGTTCCTGTGGGCGACCCATGGGATGGCCGCTCGTTGGAGTGGTCCATCCCGGCACCGCCACCGCCCTACAACTTTGCGATCATCCCGCAAGTAACCGCGCGGGATGACTTCGCCACCGCCAAAGAGCGCGGCACGGCCTACCCCACCCCTGACGCCTATGAGGATATCGATGTACCGCGCAATACCGGGATCGGGTTCATCCTCTGCGTGACCAGCGGCATCTGGATGTTTGCGCTGGTCTGGTGGATCTGGTGGCTGGCAGCGCTGATGACGGTTGCTATGATCCTTGCCTTCATCCTCTGGACCTTCGACACCAGCACCGAAATCACCATTCCCGCCGAGGAGGTCCGCAAGGAACACGAAGCCTGGCTCGCACTGGTTCACAGCGAAACCGCCGTGGATCGCGACCACGAGACAGCGACGGATAACCGAGGCCTTGCCCGACCAGATATGGAGGCGGTGACATGAAACGTGCCCCGACCCATAGCTATCCCGGCATCAACCTCGGTGAACGCCACGCTAGCGCTCATAAAGCGTCCGAAGTCGTCACCTTCGGCTTCTGGGTCTTCCTGATGAGCGATCTGGTCTATTTCGGCCTGATGTTCGCGATCTACATCACCATGATCGACGCGCAGGCGGGTGGTCCCGGCCCGCACGAGCTGTTCGACCTCAAAAGCATCTTCGCGCAGACCATGATCCTGTTGACCAGCAGCCTGACCGTTGGGTTGGCCATGCTGGCTCTGAAATACAACCTGCCACGGTCAAAGATCATTCTGTGGTTCGGAGTAACGCTGTTCCTTGGCCTCAGCTTCCTTGTGCTGGAGGTCCGGGACTTCATGGCAATGGTCGAGAAGGGCGGTATCCCGCAGCGCAGCGGCTTCCTTTCTGCCTTCTACGGGCTGGTGCCATTGCATGGGCTGCACGTGGCGGCGGGCTGTGTTTGGTTGATTGTTTTGGGCATTCAACTGCGGGTCATGGGCATGACCGATCTGGTCATCTCACGCGTCGTGCGGCTTGCTTTGTTCTGGCACTTTCTCGACCTGATCTGGATCGGCATCATCACAATCGTCTATTTCGGAGGTCTGACCTATGGATAAACGCTCCGAAATGCACCGACGCGAGCGGCGGCGCTATGTCATCGGCTATGGAGGTTCGCTGCTTTTAACACTTGCGATGTTTGGCGTTGCGCAGGTGTTTGGTATTGAAACGACCGGAGTGTATCTGACCATCGGTCTGTTGGGTCTGGCGCAGTTGATCTTTCAACTGGTCTATTTCCTGCACATAGATCGTCGTCGCAGCAGCCGCGAGGATCTGGATCTGATCCTATTCTCGACCCTTGTTCTGTTGATTATCATTCTCGGAACGGTCTGGATCTTGGGCAACCTTGCGGTCCGAATGCATATGCACGCAATGTAGCCGGTACGTCAGCGTGTTATGACGAGACCCAACCACAACGCGCCCCAACACATCACAAGGCTGACGACGATATTGCCTGCGGCCAGAGCCAGAGTTTGCTTGCGTCGCAGCTCTAGCGATTGATAGGCGAAGCTGGAAAAAGTGGTAAACCCGCCGCAAAAGCCGAATACCAATCGCTTTTCCTCCTCGCCCATGTCGACGGGGCCTCCCAGATAGCCCAGCCACAGCCCAAGCAACAGGCTGCCAAGCACGTTCACTATCAAGGTTGAGAGAGGGAGGTCATGCGTGATCCGCAACGCCACCCAATGACGAAGAACAGCACCCAAACCACCGCCTAAGCCAAACAGAGCATGCAGGTACAGATCCGTCATGCGGACCCCCGACCTGCATGGAAACGCCGCCCAAGGGCCTCACCGGCGATTGCGGCACCCAGGCCAACTGCAATCTCCAACCCAGCCGCTGTCACTGCTGCCCCAAGCGTGTTTGCAGCCAACCGTTCAAGTTCGGCGACGAATGAAGAGAACGTAGACAGACCACCACAAAATCCGACGGCTCCGAGGTGCAAAACATGCGCGTGAACCCGATGGCGAATGGAATACAGCCAGCCAAGGACTAAACAGGCGAAAACGTTGATCCCGAACGTTGCAGTCAGGACCGAAGCGCCCGGGATTTCTACTGAAAAAAGCTCTCGCACCACGGAACCCAGCGCGCCGCCGACAAAAACGGCCAGAAACATCAAGGCACGTCCTTGTTTCGTTGGTTTAGAGTCTTGCGCGCTCACTCTGCCTGCCCTTTGTGCCAACCTGTTAGGCGTCGCGCCCCAAAAACATCAGATCGATCAAACTCGTAACGCGATTTCACAAACGCGTCTCCTTTGATTGCAAACTGTCTGAGGGCTTGCAATCAAATGCCAAGCTGTTTCACTTTGATTTAGCATTTTCGGTTTTGATCTGAATGGATTTTACGCCGCACTCCAAAACAACCCACCCAAGGAGATCAGGAATGGTTGTACGCAGGCTTTACTACTTTCTCAGCTTCGTCTGTTTGCCTCTGGTTCTGCTTTTGGGCTTTGTCTGGCATCCGGTGCATTGGCTCCTGATCATTCTGATCCCCTATGCGGTGATCGGCATGTACGACATTCTGACCACCAAGCATAACGTGCTAAACAACTATCCCGTGCTGGGCCATTTCCGGTACATGTTGGAGTTCGTCAGTCCCGAGATCCGTCAGTATTTCGTGGAAACCAACGAAAGCGGTCGTCCCTACAACCGGATCGTGCGCAGCCTGATTTACTCCCGCGCCAAAGGTCAGGTCGATACACAGGCCTTTGGTACGCAATACGACATCACAACCGTGGGCTATCACCGTGCCAATCATTCGCTGGCCCCCAAACACGTGGATGAAAGCGAAGAACGTATCATGTTGGGCGGGCCGCAATGTGAAAAGCCGTATAGCGCGTCGCGCCTGAACGTCTCGGCTATGAGTTTCGGGGCGCTGAGCGCCAACGCCATTCGGGCTTTGAATGGTGGGGCAAAAGATGGCGGTTTCGCCCACAACACGGGTGAGGGCGGGTTGTCTCCGCATCATTTGGCCGAAGGCGGTGACATTATCTGGCAGATTGGCACCGGCTATTTCGGTTGTCGGACCCCCGATGGCGGGTTTGACAAAGACAAGTTCGCAGAAAAGGCCACTAAGGACGTGGTCAAAGCGATCGAGATCAAACTGTCTCAGGGGGCTAAACCCTCGCATGGCGGGGTGCTGCCCGCGGCCAAGGTCGACAAAGAGATTGCTGAGATCCGGGGCGTACCGGAGCATCAGGACGTCATTTCCCCGCCGGTTCATTCGGCCTTTGACGGCCCGACCGAGCTGCTCGAATTCGTCCAACACCTGCGTGAGATGTCAGGCGGAAAACCGGTCGGCTTCAAGCTGTGCATCGGCAACCCGTCCGAATTCATGGCAATCTGCAAAGCGATGTTGGAGACTGGGATCCTGCCCGATTTCATCACCATTGATGGTTCCGAAGGGGGCACGGGGGCCGCTCCGGTCGAGTTCACGAACCGTCTTGGAATGCCGCTGAACGAGGCGTTGATTTTCGTGAACAACTGCCTGAAGGGCGTAGGCCTGCGTGACAAAATCCGCATCATCTGTTCGGGCAAAGTGGCCACGGGCTATGATCTGGTCGAAAAATTCGCTCTGGGGGCCGATATCTGCAACGCCGCGCGTGCCATGATGTTTGCGGTCGGCTGCATTCAGGCCCTGCATTGCAACACCAACCGCTGCCCATCCGGTGTGGCGACCCAAGACCCGATCCGGGGGCGGGCGGTAAACGTGCCGCAAAAGCGCAAGCGAGTACATCGCTACCACGATGCCACTTTGGAGAGCTTTCGCGAACTGCTGGGTGCAATGGGGAAATCAACCGTGGCCGAGCTTCACCCCCGTGACATCCTGCGCCGGACCGCCGACGAGCGGGAGCATTCCTACGCGCAAATGCACACGATCCTGGACGAGGGCGCACTGCTGTCAGATGCTATACCCGCTGAATTTGCCGATGATTGGAACCGTGCGTCAGCCCAGCATTTCTAGGGTCTATTGCAACGACGGTCGGGGATTGTTGGCCGCATGCGAGTGGATTTTACGCACGCTCCACTCCACGGCATCGCGCATGGTCTTGCCGAGCGCGATGTCGAAAGCCTCTACCAGATCAGGGGTTTGATCGCTGGCCGAGACGACATATTCGCGGAATGAGCTTGAGGCGATGATTTTGTCTTCGAACTCGTCGATGATCTTGATGTTCATCCGCACCTCGACCCTTACCGACGTGGAATCCTCAGTTTCCGATACGACAAGACCCTGAAACTCACGCAAGTCCGGTTGAATGACATAGTCCGCGCGCAGTCCGACCGTAGATCGACCCACCGCAGCAACCTTGCCTGAGTTCTCAAAGCTCTCGACCATCAGCGCCTGCACGATCAGCGGCGCGCGATCGACCCAGCGCGCTTGCGGCAGGTATTGCACCTGAAGCGCAGTGGGCTGAATGGCGATCTGGTCAGTGTTGACGGCGGCCGTCGCCGTCGGTTCTTGCACAACGATCTGCTTTTGGACCCGGGGCAGCGAAGAAGAAAACGTGCTTTTGGGTGTCAGCAGATACAGGTTGTTGGGTTTTGAGGCCTGTCGCAGCGTACCAAGACCGGCGCAGGCCCCCAGCAACGTCAAAGACAGGGTCAGAAACAGGGTCCTAATCATTGACGGAACTCCGATGCTTGGGTGCCCAGCAGGAACCGTGCCGGGTCGCGTTCTATTCTGTCAGCCAAGCGGTCGAGGGAAATGACCAGCCGCTGCGCCTCTTCGACAAAACGGACGAATTGAGGCAGGCCAACGCGTAGGAAGTTCGACACCTGCCGGCTGTTGTCTTGTACGATCTTGTCGACCGTTCCCAGCAGCTCCTTCGCCGAGTTCGAGGCGCTGAGGACATCGTCCGAGATCTGGTCGATTTTATTGGTAATGTTTGAGACGGTCTCGGTCACCTGATTGGCTGCTTTGCGGATGTCTTCAGCCACAGGAGCCACGTCTTCGTCTATCACCCGGTTTGCTGTGTCAAAGGCACGCTCGGCCGAGGCCAATACGCCCTTGGTCGAGTCCATCGCGGTGGTGATTGACGCCAGCGTGGTGTTGGCGTTCGCCACAGTTTCGGTGATCACTCCTAGCGAGACACTGGCCTCATTCGACAACCGCGTCAGGTTCTCGGCCAGTTCCGAGCCGCGCTGAATAAAGGGCTTGATGTCTTCTGCCATGACGCTGTTTGCCGTCGTCAGGGTTGTTTTGGCTTCATCCAACGCGCCTGTCGCCGAGTCCGCCGCCGTTTTGACTGATTGCAGTGTCTCGTTTCCGGTCTGAAGCGTGGTTTCAGCCGCAGCGATCAGCGGGTCGAGACGTTTGGTGAACTCACCGATATCCTTGGCCGCATTGCCGATATTGCCGGAAACGGTTTCAAAATCCGACATCGTCTTGTCCAGACGCCCGGTGGCGGACGCGAGGTTTTCGAGAATATCTGAGACGGCCTTGCGGTTCTTTTCATCGACGACCGAGTTCAGCTCTTGCAACAGTGTGATGGCTTCATCCAAAACCTTCGGCGCGCCTTCGAACAGAGACTGAATTGTACTGCGTTTGCTTTTGATCACGCTGTTTTGCGGCAGACGCGCGGCCGTAGTCGATCCTCCGGTCAGTTCGACATAGCCGACGCCGGTAACGCCAAGCGACTGCAATTGGGCGATCGTGTCTTCTGTGACGGGGATATCTGCATCGACCTCAATCCTCACCCGCACTTTCGAGGGGTCGTCATCATCCAGATTTAATGAGATCACCTGACCCACAGGAAGGCCGTTGAAACTGACCCCGCCAGCGGCCGACAGGCCAGAAACGTTGTCGAACAACACGTCATAGTAGGCGTATTGGCGGGTCACCTCGAACTTGGCGAGCCATAGGAAAAAGCCAAAAGCCCCTAATAGTGCTGCAAGGGTAAATGCGCCGATTAGAATATAGTTCGCTCGGGTTTCCATCGCCTTACCTGCCTTACCCCTTCTGCTGCGCCGCGCGGGCGCGGGGGCCTGTGAAGTATTCCTGAACCCAAGGATGGTCGACCTTGGTCATCTCTTCTATCGGACCTTCAACCAGTACGCGTTTTTCTGCAAGTACCGCGATGCGGTCGCAAATCGCATACAGACTGTCCAAATCATGGGTGACCATGAAAACCGTCAGGCCCAATGCCTGCTGCAACTCTCGGATCAACTCATCATAGGCGGCGGCACCGATTGGGTCCAAACCAGCAGTGGGCTCATCTAGAAACACGATCTCGGGGTCCATGGCCAAGGCGCGAGCCAGCGCGGCCCGTTTGCGCATCCCGCCCGAAAGTTCGGATGGAAACTTGCCGCAACTCAGCTGTGGCAGACCCACTAGGCTGATCTTCAATGCGCCCAGAGATTCCATCAGTTTTTCGCTCAGGCCAGTATGTTCGCGCAGCGGGGCCATGACGTTCTGCAAAACGGTGAGCGAGGAAAACAGCGCACCATCCTGAAACGCCACGCCCCAGTGGCGTTCGATACGGCGGCGGTCTTCCTCGGGGCCATTCAGGACATCTACGCCCAGAACCTCGATGCTGCCTGCCGCTGGCGTGTTCAGCCCCACAATCGTCCGCAGCAGTACCGATTTACCGGTGCCCGAGCCGCCAACGATGCCCAAGACCTCACCCCGCCAGACATCGAGATCCAGATTGTCATGGACAACCTGCGGCCCGAACTGATTGCGCAGCCCGCGCACGCGGATCACCGCCTCGCGTTGCGCATCTGCCTGAGTGGTCTGATGTTGCACCGTGCCGTCCATGTCAGATCCCAATCTCAGAGAAGAAGATCGAAAACAGGGCGTCGATGGCGATCACCATGAAGATCGACTGCACGACCGAGGCCGTGGTGCGCTGACCCACGCTCTGGGCCGAGCCTTTAACCTGCATGGCCTGCCAGCAAGCGATCACGCCAATGACCAGCGCGAAGAAGGGCGCTTTGATCAACCCAACCGCCAATTGCCAGACATCTGTGCTTTCGTTCAAACGAGTAACGAACATGCCGGGGCTGATGCCAAGGTCGATCCAGCTCATCAATCCGCCGCCGAAAAGCCCCGCAAGATCGGCGACAAAACCCAGGATTGGGAGCATGATCAAAAGGGCCAGGACACGCGGCACCACCAGCACCTCGATCGGGTCCAGACCCAGCGTGCGCATGGCGTCTATTTCCTCCTGCACCTTCATCGACCCGATTGAGGCGGTAAAGGCCGACCCCGACCGACCGGCAACGATGATAGCAGTCAGAAGGATCCCAAGCTCACGCAGAACAGAGATCGAGATCAGCTCGACCACGAAGATCTCGGCCCCGAATTGTTTCAGCTGCGTGGCCCCCTGAAAGGCCAAAACAACGCCGATCAAAAATCCCATCAACGCCACGATGGGCAGGGCTTTGAACCCGGTTTCCTCCATATGCGTAAACAGGGCAGCTCGGCGCAGACGCCAAGGCATGACCAGTGTGCGCCCAAGCCGATGCAGCGTTAGACCTAGGAACCCCAAGATCGAGAGTGTGTCCGTCCACGCGCCAACTGTTTTTTGACCCACGCTGGCGACCCAATCCACGGCATTGCGAGGCGGGGCAAGTTTTCCGGGATGGTCTGGGATGTTCTGCGAAACGGTCTCGATCAGTGCGGCATGGGCCGGTTGAACACCTCGGAATTCCAGTTGCGCGCCAGCCGTCGTGAACCGCTTGGCAAGATCCGCAACCAGCCACGCGCCGCTTGTATCCAATGCTTCCACATCCGATAGATCCAGCGTAACATGCCCTCCCTGTGGCTGAATGCCTGCAAAAGGCCCCTCGACCGGAGCAAGCAATTGGGTCAGCATTTCGCCTGCAATACGGATCCGAGTGCCATCGCTTTCGCGTTCGGCAGAAATGGTTGGGCTGCTCATATCTGTATGTGATGCAAAAAAGCCTGAATCTGCAATGGTTGTATGCCTTTGTCGCCGGATTTACAAATCCAGCATTGCGCCGCTGCGACACGTGCAGCTTGCACGCCACGGTTGTTCGGCGCGGACCTGCTTGCCGGTTTTGGGACAAATCAGCCGGCTGGGCGTTCGCCTCTACACCAAGTCTAAATCAGATGCTACGGATAGGCCGCAGGGAGGGCGATCTTGACCGTTAGCGAGACACGCATCAAAGCGATGACGACTGCCGGGCTGAATTTGATCGGTCAGGCACTGTCGATCTACGACAACAAACTGCGTCTTGTTCTAAGCAATCGACGCTTTCAAGAGATGTTCGGTCTTCCCGACGACCTTGTGCAACCCGGCGCGTTGTTTCGTGACACGATTCACTTCCTCGTCACCCGCGGAGAATACGGGGCCGAGGGCGATGTGGATGAAATGGTGCAGCAGCGCGTCGAGCAAGCTATGGCGTTTGAGCCGCATTACATGGAGCGTGTCCGCCCAAACGGGCAGGTTGTCGCTGTTGAGGGATCGCCTCTGCCGCAGGGTGGTTGGGTTGCAGTGTACACAGATATCACAGGCACGAAACGCGCCGAAAACTTGCTGCGCGCCCGATCCGAGGAGCTTTCGGACCAGCTGCTCAGCCATACTGAGGAGCTTTCGGCCACCAACCGTAAGCTTGCCGCCACCATCGCCGCGTTGGAGGAGGCCAAGCGCGAACTGACCGAGATCGAAGCCCGCACGCGCATGACGACCGAGATGATGCCCGCCCATATCGCGCATCTCGATGTCGAAGGGCGCTACGACTACTCAAACCGGCGGCTCAGCTCGGTGCTACCGGGTCGCCCGTCGGATATTCTGGGGCTGCATATCTCCGACGCGCTTGGCCGACACGCCTTTTCAAGGGTCGAGCCGCATCTGTCAAAAGCCTATGGCGGCGAAACCTCCGTTTTTGAGTTCACGGAAGAACAGGATTCCCGCCGCATTCGCGTGTCCTTTACCCCTGATGGGGAAGGTGGCGTCTACATCATGTCCGTGGACATCACCGAGGAAACCCAAACCCGCGTTGCGTTGCAACAAACGCGCCGCCGCGAGATGGCCGCGCAGATGACCAGCGGGTTAGCACATGATTTTTCCAACTTGCTGACCATCATTCTGGGGATGCAGGGGCGGCTGGATAAGATGAACCTTCCCGATGAAGCGCATGAGTTGATTGCGGCGACCCGTCAGACTGCGCAGCGCGGTGGGCAGCTTTTGAACCGGATCGCGGATATGACGGGGAACCGGACGCCGCAGCCCAAGGCGACGGATATGCTGCAATTGCTTGAGGACCTGCGTATTCTCGCCTCGCCTTCCCTGCCGCGCGGGGTGGGGCTGTCGGTGGTCAACACTCTGCCGGATCAGGCCCTGATGCTGGATCCCGGCATGGTGCAGGATGCCTTGCTGAATTTGGTGCTGAATGCGCGCGATGCTTGCGGCAACAATGGTCAGATCACCATCAGCGCTCATGCGATTGGCGCGATTTGGGTGGAAATTACGGTCTCTGATACTGGGCCGGGGTTCTCGCCCGAAGCGCTGGACAAAGCCCTCAATCCGTTTTTCACCACCAAGGGCAGTGACGGATCCGGCCTTGGTTTGCCAATGGTCTATGACACGGTGAAACTGGCCGGAGGGGACCTGAGCCTGAAGAACACACCCTCGGGCGCGTCGGTTGTATTGCGGCTTCCGTACCGCCCTGCGCCCCCCATGCGCGGCGGAATGGTTCTGCTGGTCGAAGATAATCAGGACTTGCGCCTCCAGTTTCGTGACATGCTGATCGACTTTGGGTTTTCGGTCATCGAGGCAACCTCGGTCGACGAGGCATTGACGCTGGTGAGCGAACTGGACGACATCGTGCTGGTCCTGTCCGATATCCGGTTGGAAGGGGAGGCAACCGGGCTGGACCTGATGGAGCGTCTCAAACCCCGGCTGCCATGTATCTTGATGACGTCGTTGCCATCGACTGATCCTGTGTTGAAGCGCGCGATCGGTCGGGTGCCCGTCTTGCACAAACCGTTCACTCCCAAACAACTTTCGGCTTTGATCCGAACCGAGGCTGCGTGATGACCCAACCGTTGGTGACCATTCTCGACGATGAGCCCGAGATCCGCCATATTCTGACAGAGACCCTGCAAGACGCAGGTTTTCGAACCCAGAGCTTTTCACGCGCCCGCGAATTCGAGGCTGCGTTAAACCGAGTGACGCCCGATGTCTGCCTGGTCGATCTGTCTCTGCCAGATACAGATGGTCTTGCGCTGGTGCATCGTCTAGCCTTGGAGCAGGGCGCCGCAGTCATCATCATTTCAGGACGCGCGCAGGTGCAGGATCGGGTCACCGGGTTAGAGCTTGGGGCTGACGACTATATCACCAAACCGTTCGACCCTGCTGAGGTCGTGGCGCGCGTGCGGGCGCGGTTGCGGGCGCCAAAAGGGCAGGTGGCGCATTCGGATACGGCCAGTTTCAACGGTTGGGTCGCGCATTTTGACCGCTATGTTCTTGAGGATCAAAACGGCGCAGAAACCGGTTTCAGCCATGCAGAAGGTGAAGTGCTGCGTCTGTTTCTCGAAAGTCCGAAACGTCTGATTAGCCGTGCCCAGATGCAGGAAACGCTGGGCGGCGCAGCAGGTGAGAGCTTTGATCGTGCAATGGATGTGCGTATTTCCCGCCTAAGAACCAAGCTGGGTGAAGATCCCAAAAACCCTCGATTGATCAAAACGATTTATGGCGCAGGCTATATTTTCCTGGGCGATGTGGTCTGGCATTGAAGGTCCCGGTGCGCGCATTTGACCCTGCTTCAAGTATATCTGCAAGGGTGGGCTGGAATCTTGGGCTTGTCCTGATTAACTAAAGCGACCTCGACGACCGAGGGGCAGAGGTACAAGGCACCTCTGTTTAACCGTGCGGTTGCCCGATAAGGGCGGCGACACCGACGATCTGGAGTGTGAAATGATCGGCAAGGCCTGGGCAAAATGGCGATCGGGCTATATCGGTCGGCTTGTCGTGGAAAGTCTGCGCAAGCAAGGATGGATGTACGGCATCGCGATGGGTGCGATGGTAATCGTTGCTGCCACGACCGCTGGTACGGCTTGGATGATGGAGAACATCGTTGATGCCATGACCACCCCGGAAATGAGGTCTCAGGCACATTGGATCGCGCTTCTTGTTGTCGGGTTGTTCGGCGCTAAGGCGTTCGCTTCCTATATTCAGTCGATTTTTTTGGCGCGCGCGGGGAACCGAATTATCGCAGTCCAGCAGGAGCGGTTATACAATCGGCTTCTACAGCGCGGCATTGGGTATTTTGCCGAGATTGAATCCTCGAACCTGTTGATGAGGGTCACCGCAGGGGCGGGTGCCGCGCGGAACCTGGTAAACATCATCGTGACCAGCTTCGTACGCGACGCGCTGACGCTTGTTGGTCTGGTTATTGTCATGATTTATCAGCAACCGCTGCTTTCCGTGCTGTTTTTCGTCGTTGGTCCAGTTGCTTTGATCAGCGTGCGCTACCTTTTGAAGAACGTACGGCGAATTATGCAGGCCGAGTTGAAATACCTTTCCGAGATCATCCAGGTCCTTCAGGAAACGTCGAACGGGATCAAAGTTATCAAGGTCTTCAGCCTTGAAAACCGCATGACCGATCGGATGAACACTGCGATCAAACGCGTCGAGAAACGTTCGAACGACATCGCCTCTTTGCAGGCCATCGCCAGCCCGCTGATGGAATTTCTGGCCGGTCTTGCTGTTGCCGGCATTCTGGTTGTCAGTACTTTGGGGATCGGAGGGTCTGAGCCTCCGACGGCGGGTCAGCTGATGTCGTTTATCACGGCCCTGCTGATGGCCTATGAACCCGCCAAACGCTTGTCGAAAATGAGGGTTTCGATCGAGACCTGCATGGTACCGATTGGTCTGATGTTCGAGCTTCTGGATGAACAGGATTCTATGCAGGAGCATTCAGAACCTAAAGAGATGGTTAAAGGTCCGGGCGAAATTCGCTTGCGTGATGTGACCTTCGGGTATCAGGGGGCAATACCCGTTATCAAGGATATGGATGTCACTTTCGAAGCAGGAAAAACCACGGCCCTCGTAGGCCAATCCGGCGGAGGAAAGTCCACGATTTTCGGCCTGATCATGCGATTTTATGATCCTAATCAGGGCTATGTCGAGATTGACGGCCAGGATTTGACCGAGGTCAGCTTCGCATCGCTTCGCCGAAAAATATCCTATGTCGGGCAGGACACGTTCCTGTTCTCGACCACCGTCATGGACAATTTGCGCTATGTCGCGCCTGACGCGACCGATGAAGAAATTGTTGCTGCGGCACGCGCGGCACATGCTCATGATTTCATCAGTCAACTGCCTGAGGGCTATGACACTCAGGTTGGCGAAAACGGAGCTTTCCTGTCTGGAGGTCAGAAACAGCGGATCGCAATTGCCCGGGCAATTTTGCGCAAAGCGGAAATCCTTCTGCTGGACGAAGCCACAAGTGCGCTCGACGCAGAATCCGAAACTTTTGTTAAAGAGGCGTTGGACAAACTGACGGAAGGGGTCACGACAATCGTAATCGCCCACCGGCTATCGACGGTTCTGGAAGCGGACAACATCATGGTCGTTCAGGATGGTCAAATCGTTGAGCAGGGGACCTTGAATGTGTTGTTGGAAGAAAATGGTGCATTCAAACGCCTGTTTGATCAGCAATTTAAAAAGCCTACTTCCTAATCGGTCTGCGTCTTCCCGCGACTTCAATGTATTGAAAGTGATGAAATGATCAAGCCTGCACTATTCCCGCAGCGCTTGATCTTTAATCTTCACGACCGGTTGGATCAAGTAGTCCAGAACGGTTTTACGCCCAGCCAGAATATCGACCTCGGCAACCATGCCGGGAATGATTTCAACAGCAAGCCCCGAGGCGTCGAGCATCGTACCATTCGTCCGGATCTCAATGACAAAGACCTCTTCATCATTGCGTTCAGACCGGGTGATAGTGTCTGCACCAATACGAACAATTTCCCCGTCCAGCCCGCCGTAGCGGGCGAAATCATAGGCGGTGATTTTGACTTTGACGGGCTGTCCAGCGTGAAGAAACGCGATATCTTGCGGGCGAACATAGGCTTCGACCAGTAAACTGTCATCCAGTGGAACGATCTCGACCAACTCCTCCCCGGTGCGCGCAAGACCACCAATCGTGTTACGGTGGATGCGGTTTACGATGCCGCGCGCCGGAGATTGAACCTTTGCGCGGGACGCCCGATCCTGCAAAGCTGGTAGCATTGGTTCTAGAGCGGACAGTTCAGCGGTTGCGACGGCGAGGTCGGTCAGAGCATTGCTCCGAAATCTCCTGCGCGCCGCTCGAATTCGGTCGTCAATCTCTTCCAGACCGGTTTTTAGTCGACTGGTCGCAGCCTCGGCTCTGACCCGACGACCCTTCCATTCCGCCTCGCTGCGCCTTAGCGCCAAAAGTGTGGTCGCGGGTTCCATTTTGCTGGCGACCAGAGGCGCCATCATTGCCCTTTCCTCAGCCAGAACATTCAATGTCTCTTCGGCGGTGACCTGATCCACCAATCCTTCTTCGTATTCCTTATGGCGTTGTTGTTGCTGTCGCAGCAAAATATCAACTTCAGCCTGCAGTTCGGCTTGCCGACCCTGATACAAAGCCCTTTCAGATTGAACGACATCTGGGGCGCCTGTGACGAGCGCAGCGTCAAACTGAAGGTCCCGCCCCTCGATCTCGGACTGTAGCCGCTGGATCCGAGCCATCAGGCCAAAAGCACGTTGTTGTTCCTGATTCAACTGACTGTCGATTTGGGTCGTGTCGAATTCCATCAACAAGGTGCCGGCTTGAACCACTTGACCTTCTCGCACGTGCAGTGCCTTCAAAACACCTGGCTCTGTTGCTTCGATGATCTGGATGTCTCCAGATGGCACGATCCGGCCATCCACGCGGGTTACGTCGTCCAACTCGGTCAGATACGCCCAAAGCCCGGTCGTGAGGAGGCATGCGAGAATTGCCACAAGCAGAAGAGAGTTTCGCAAAGGTGAAGTTCCGCGCGTCGCGCGTGCCAATGAGGCAAGATCATGATGCTGCGACATTCAGGTGCCTCCTGTTTTGACTTGCATGTTGTGAAAGAAGGCTTTTGGGCCCGTCTTTCGCAATTTGACCGTCGGCAATGACAATAACGCGGTCCACCAATTCCAAGAGGCTAGGACGGTGCGTGACGATCACCATTGTCGTGTCCGGGGTCGCCTGCTTGAGGCGGGTCAGAACGCGCGCTTCGGTTTGAACATCTATGGCGCTCGTTGGCTCATCCAGCAGTAAAACCGATGGCTTGCCAATCATGGCTCGCGCCAAGGCAATCGCTTGTCTTTGCCCACCAGAAAGCCCTTCACCCCGTTCCGCAAGCTGTTGATCATAGCCTGCTGGATGGCGAGCTACGAAGTCTTCAACTCCGGCAATATACCCGGCTTCAACTACTTCTTCGTCGTTTGGTCTGATAGCGCCACTGGCGATGTTTTCGCGGATAGAGCCGGAAAACAGCCAAACATCCTGTAGAACAGAGCCGACACCGCGCCTAAGGTCGCCTGGGTCAATTTGCCGAATATCCAACCCATCCAGCATGACCGACCCGACCCGAGGCGCATAGAGGCCCAGCAACAGTCGCGCAATTGTGCTTTTGCCCGAGCCAATTTGGCCAAGAATTGCGACTTTCTCACCGGGGTTGATGGTGAAGGAAACACCTTTCAACGTATCTTCGGATTGATCCGGGTATGTGAAATGAACGTTGCTAAACGAGATTGCACCTTTGAAGCTTGAACGACTGATCCAGGTTTTGCCTTCTGGTCTCTCGCTATCTGCTCGCATAATCTGGTTGAGGTTTCGAAAAGCGCTGCGCGCCTGATTGTACCGCGTCAAAGTTTGCGCCAATTGCCCCAGAGGGGCCAAGGCACGGCCGGTCAACATGACAGCGGCGATCAAGGCACCCATGCTGGCTTTTCCTTCCATGACCAGGAACACACCATAGAAAACGATCAGAACTTGCGCCACCTGTTGCGTGAGGCCGGTCAGGTTCAGGGCGAATTGTGTAATTGCGCGACTGCGAACGCCGTGACTCGATTGTCGTTCTATCGCGCTTTCCCAACGGGAGCGCATCTGACGATCAGCAGAGGTGGTCTTTATGGTTTCAAGGCCAGAGACGGCCTCAACAAGAACCGATTGTTTGGATTGACCATCCTTGAATTGGCGTTCGGCCAACCGTGATAGCAAAGGTTGCGCGAGCAAGCCGGTCAGCAGCACGATAGGTACCGCCATCGCAGGAACGATGGCCAGTGGGCCGCCCACTAAGTAGATCACCAAGACAAACAGAGCGATAAAGGGTAGGTCGACGATCGCAACCAGTGTTGCGGACGTGAAAAACTCGCGCAGAGTTTCGAACTCGCGAACTGTATTTGCCATCGCGCCGGTCGATCCGGTGCGAGATTTCATTCGAATATCGAGTAACTTGTCAAAAATGCGCCGTCCCATCAGCCGGTCAGCCTTTTGACCGGCCTGATCAATGAAACCAGCTCTTAGGATCTTGAGTAGGAAATCGAAACCAAGAGCGAGGCCCACGCCAATGGTGAGTGCAATCAGAGATTCCGTTGCTTCGTTGGGAAGAACACGGTCATAGACGACCATAATGAAGATAGAAGTTGAAAGCCCTAGAAGATTGGCGAGCGCTGCTGCGAGAATGACTTGGCAATAGGACCATCGACTGGCCGCCAAAGCAGACCAGAACCAATGTCCAGACCTTTGGGCCTCGTTATTCTTCAAGATATCTTGATGGTCTCGGCGAAATAGAATTGCGTAGCCGGTATACGCTTTTTCCAACTGTTTCTGTGGAATTGTTCCGGTTCCCGGCCCTATGCAAGGGTCGTACACCAATAGCATGCCGTTGTCGCTGCGCCCATGATAGACAACGGATCGTCCCCCCTCCAGGAACAGTATGGCTGGTGACAAGTCGTCATCCAGTTTGCTCAGCAAGCGCGTGCCATACCCTGCCTGAAGACCGCTTTGTCGTGCAAGCGCCAGTGCATCACTTATCGAGAGGCCATTTTCCAATTCTGACTGCGCCGCAAAGAGAGACGCTTTTGTTATTGGGCGTTCAAGTGTCTCACCCACATGCAACATACACGTCTCGAGTTCTGTCAAACGTGATGTCTCCGGTTGGGTTTCGCGCCGCGTCATGAATCAGTTCCTCTCTTGCAAGTTAGGGCAGCGAAGAAATTGCGTTTGTCCGCTGATTGGGTCTATTTTCGGTTTTGGGCGCGCCTTATGGCGACAAGGGGTCGCTAGACATAAGCTTGTATCTCCGAATTCGGACCCCAAGAGGTTTCCCTCGTTTGCGCATCGGCCAATGCAGACAACAAGCCTTCGGCATCGGCCGTCCGCTCAAAGTTCACGGAGCTCGGATTTCGTGTCATTCGTGACTGTGCTTGGGTCAGCCAAGCTATCTGAGACAGTGAGATTTGATGCGCGTAGACTAGCCGCAGAGCGCCACAAGCTGTCAGTGTGGCCAGTTGCTTGTTAGTCAGACTGTTCAACCGATCGGGGGAGATCCCCCAACAGCCCTTTGGTAAAATGCAGCCTTTGTATTGGGTCAGTGGCTCCATTATTTTCATACCCGCAAGTACGTCACAAATTTGCTTTGTGGTTTGTGCTGACGACATTCGACCTTGGAAGAACGTCATTACGGCTTCAAGATTGGAAGAAAGCGCTCCTGTTTCACGGTAGAACGCCTCATCTCTGGGGTCATCACTGATCAAGCCAAGGGATTCGTCGACGAGCAATTGGAATTGAGCGTCCTTGACCTGCCCACCTCTTGGCATTGGTTCGGCATCGAAAGGCGGGCACCTCATCGCAGAGGGCAAGTAGGGCGCCAACCATATGCCTGTTTCAGACACAAATGGGTTTTCAGCCTCTTCTGTCAGGGAAAACACTGCGACTGGCTCTACCCCGCTCGCCGTTTTGCGGAACACAAGCGGGAAAGCAGCCGCTACGGGGAAAACTTCTGCCGCAACAACTGAACACTCAGTCACGCACCTTGTATGGTCAAAGGAGGTGAAGCGTTTCCAGAACTTGTGACCATACCTCTGGAATGAGAGGGGTTTGAGGTGGGTTTTTGACATGGCTGCCTTCCAAGCTCTCGGCCAATCCTAGAAAAGGGCTAGGCGGTGGCACCTGTGGGATCGGTGTGCAGGATATTGTCTGCACTCAGGCTGCTCAGATCATTCAGACCATCGAACACGGCGAGCGTATCAACAGTGACGTCGTCTGACGCTGAGAAGTTGGCTTTGACGAGCTTGGCGTCGGTTCCATCGGTTGTCAGGGCATAGATCTCGTCTCCGGCCTGCGCTCCGACCAGGCTCTCCAATGCCAATTCAATGGTGCTGGCCGTGAGGTCGCTGAGGATGGTCGTAAAGCCGATGAAGCCTGTATCTATTCCCAGATTGCCGCCTTGGCTCAGGAACTCCACGTCCGTTCCCGTGCCTCGCAACGTGGCGACGTCGAGGCCCCTGAACATCAGGGCATCTGCGACTTCCGTTGCAGTTCCGGTGCTAAACCCCGTGATGATATCCGTGCCATTGATTGCAGGGTCTGCTTCGAACACAACGATGTCTCGGCCAGCTTCCGCAAGGTCAATCGTATCGTCGCCGTCGCCCCCTCTGATGATCGTATCCACATTGCTTGCGTTTATGGCATCGTCAGTGGTCGTCCCTGATTGGTAGAAAGAGTCGCCTCCGTTTGGCGTGACGATCTTCAGCTCAAAGGGTTGATTGATGTCCTGAATGTCGACGGAAAACTGCACGAGAGGGGCCGAAATGTCGGAGAAACTGAGTGTGGCTCCGGCGAAATTGACGAAACTGGGGTTGGCTGTGTTCACGGCAAGAGGCAATTGCCCGTTGAATATGATGGAGCCGCTGTCAAAGGTGACCTGAGCGGAGTCGAATTCCAATCGCATGTCTACAAATAACCCGCTCGACAGATCACGGTCGGCTTCCGAATAAACCGCGAACTGGACGGTTGAGCCGCTTCTGCCGACTTCCGAGATGACATAGGCTGCGGGCGTATGAGCTGTGGCGTCAGCACTCACCGGAAGGGGATCAGGCCCTCCCGATACTGTTGCTTCTGCCGAGAAGCTCAGATCCGTCCCGGCCGTCGTGCCGGCAAAAGCGGAGGCTGCGATAGGCGCAGACCATGTTCCATTTGCGGCGACGGTTGCGGTGCCAACGGATGTACTGCCCAACAGGATGTCCACAGTCTGCCCAGCGGCCAGACCGACCGAAGAGCCGCTGACTGTAATCCCGGAACTTTGCGCATCAGCAAGAGAGATCGCCCCATTGGTTCCAATCGAATCGAGGCTCAAGGATGGTCGGAAATCGGTTGAGAAGGAACCTGTTGCCGCGTTGGAGGTATTGCCAGCAGCGTCGTCAACCGATGCCGAGACCTGAAAGCTTGTGCTGTCTGCCAAGGCCGCGAGATCGCTGGTTGGAATATCCGCACTCCAACTTCCGCTCATTGCGGTGGCTGTATAAGTCTCGCCGTCCAAGGTGATGGTTACAGTGTCCCCGTTATCGGCCGTTGTTGTGCCTGAAACCGTCAGGTCCTGCCCACGTTCCACGACATCAAGAACGGCTCCGATTGACAGTGGATCGAGGGTAATGCTGGGTGCCGCAAAATCAGTTGTGAAGCCCATTGTGGTTTGGGACGTGTTTCCAGCTGCATCAGCCACGGTCGCGGTGATGGTATAGCTTTCCTGATCCTCAAGTCCCAAAAGATCAGACGCACTTGTAACCAACGTCCAATTGCCACCGGTGACGGTTGTCGTCTCGCTGATGTCAACCGTGCCGTCGGCGCGGGCGATCGTGATAGACACGACAGCCCCAACGCCTGCATCGCTTGTGCCCGAAATGGTCAGATCTGTTGCCCGCTCGGTGGCGTTCATGATCGAGCCGTCCGAAACACCCGTGATCGCTATGGTTGGATCAGTGAAATCTGTATCGAAGCTGCCTGTCGCCCGAACAGCCGGGTTTTCGGCGATGTCTGAGACATCTGCCGTCACGGCAATTGTTGTTCCGTCTGCCAAGAGTGCCAGATCAGCGGCTGGTACGGTAACGGTCCACGACCCGCCCGAAGCCTCGGCCGTGTAGGTGAGCCCATTCATCCCAACGGTTACGGTTTGATCGTTTTCAGCTGTGGTGGAACCCGAAATGGTCAGATCGGTTCCGCGCTCTGCCGCATTCATGACAGCACCGTCCGAGAAACTGTCGATGGTCACCGTCGGAGCGCTGACATCCTTGGCCAATTGCGCCGTTGCTTGAGGCGCTACCAGCCCGTCCACGTCAGACACATTGGCTGTTATCGTAAAATCGCCGCCATCGGACAGAGACGCCAGATCGGCTGTCGGGACGGTTATGCTCCAGGTGCCACCCGAAACGAGGTCCGTATAGGTCTGGCCGTTCAGCACGACGGAAACCTGCTGGTTGTCGCCAACATTTCTGGTTGTGCCTGAAATGGTCAAATCTGAACCGGTCTCGGCGGCGTTCAGGATATCACCTACGGACAAGGGCGAAATGGCAATGGATGGACCAGAGAGGTCGACGGGCACCGTGGCCGTCACGGTGGTCGCCGGGTTGCCAGCCGCATCCGCGAGCGAAACACTGATCTCTGCCGGGGTGCCCGTCGTCAACCCGCCAAGATCCGCGTTGGGAATAGTGACCGACCAACTGCCGCCAAGCGTCGTGCCGGTAAAGGACTGCCCATCCAATACAAGCGTTACAGTTTGGTTGTCCTCAGCCGAGGTCGCCCCGGACACGGTCAGATCGCCGGTTACATCAATAAGGTCAATGGACCCTCCGCCGACCGGATCGAGCGTGAGAGTTGGAGCCGTGAAGTCTGTATCGAAGCTGTTACTGGCTTGAACGGCCGGGTTGCCAGCGCGATCCGAAACATCCGCTGTCACGCTGATGGTTGCCCCATCCGACAAGGCTGCCAGATCGGCGGCTGGAACAGTTGCCGACCATTGGCCGTTGGACACCGTGCCGGTATACGTCTGGCCATTCAGAGAGACGCTCACCGACTGCCCATTCTCCGCGTCCGTTGCGCCGCTTACGACAAGATCAGTTCCCTGCTCGGCGGCGTTCATGACAGCGCCATCCGAGAAACTGTCAATGCTGAGTGTTGGTGGGATGGTGTCTACGACGACGGTTGCCGTCGATACGGAGATCTCGTCCCCCAAGGTATCAAGCATACGAACGGTCACGGTCGATTGGCCTTGGGCCAGGGCGCTCGCCTCGGGCGCTGTGAGGGTGACGGTCCAGTTCCCTTCGGAATCCGGTGTTACGGTCTTGGTCACGGAGCCAATCGTAACCTCGACCGAAGTCGCATCGTCCGGCGCAGTTGCGTTGGTCAGAGTGTTATTGAGGGAGGTGGCCTGCAACTCTGCCAGATTCAGCGTCGGGAAGTTTGGCGTAGGGGCTGGATCGTCCCCGCCGCCTCCGCCACCGCCACCGGCCGCCGCAGCACCGGCGAGACCAAGACCCGCCGCCGCAGCACCCATTCCGCCCAGACCGCCTGCCGCTGAGGCAGCTCCGGCCTCGGCGACGGCGCTGAATTCGACGATCTGTGAAACCATCACCTCGGCGATCATGATCGAGCCGCTTTCAAGGACCTGAACATGTTCAGCCGCAACAACCATCGTGCGGCCGTCGAGCATTTTCAAAAGAACATCCCCATTGTCCATCAGCTTTGCAGATTTCACACCCGGGATCGTATCCGCGAATTGGAACGCATAGAGTTCCTCAACCGTCGCCTGCGCAAAAGCCGGAAGGGCCAGCAAGGTCGACACCAAACCGCCCGCAATGCCGCGCCCGGATAGTTTGCGCAGATTGCGTTCGATCCACGAGCGTTTGTGTCGATCACGGTCTGCCCCTGAAAGATCGGCTGGCGTATCAGTATGGCGCTCAGGTGTCTTCATCGTCTTGCCCCTCAGATTTGGTGTCCGCGATCCTGGGAAGGCCGTCCCCGACATGACGCTTTGTTCATCTGTCTTGCCTTCCGGTTACCACCGCGGGCGAACCTGGAAAAATTGAGTTAAACTGAAGCCGAACTCCTCGTTTTCACCACATTCCCGCTTTTGTTTCGGTCTGGGCATCAGATCATCCTCAGGTCATTGCCAGGGGTGGCATCGAGGGTGATCAAGGTGATGCTTCAATTCGAAACTGTGGTTGCAACGGGAAGCCCGGCGCTCGATTCAGGTATCGGCGATACGGCTTTAAAAACGTTTAACGGGGATACGTATCTCTATTCCGTCACCGGTCCGTTCGGTGGCTTTGCCGCCTGGCGCCTCACCGAAGGGGCCGGGCCGCAGCTTGTAGATACGGTCTATCACAGCGGTCCGATCCTGTATCAGGTGGGGCGGACGGGTGTGCCAATCACCTTGGGCGCTGAGGACCAGCTGGCCCTTGATATCAACAATGCAACGGGTTTGGTGGGGTATACGCTCAACGCGGATGGCACCTTTGGCGATCTGCAGGAAACCGGTACACTCGTCGGTGGCGGAGACATCTCGGCGATGACGCAACTGGACGTCGGAGGGCAAAGCTATCTGACCCTTGCGTATGAAGATACCGATCAGATCGGCAGCTATGAGATCAACCCAGACGGCACGCTTTCGGTCGTGTCGTTGGTCTCAGGCCAAGCCGATTCGATGCATGCTGCTACGGTCGGGTCTGAGCAATTTGTGATCACCGCGAACGCTGTAAATAGTGAAATCGTCGTGTTTGACGTTTCCGCAAGCGATAGCAGCCTCTGCGCTCTGGACAACAGTGCCGCTGTTTCAACGATGGGAATCTCTACGCCCACGGCGATTGAGGTGGTCGAGGCCTATGGGCAATCCTGGGTCATCGTGGCGGGGTCGGGCAGCAATTCCCTCAGCGTGATGGGATTGCGCAGCGATGGTCGGTTGATCCCCAAGGATCATGTTCTTGATACGTTGAATACCCGGTTTGAATCCGTGCAGGACCTGTCGGTGATCGAGGTGAATGGCCGTGCGTTCATCGTGGCGGGCGGCTCCGACGATGGCGTCACCCTGTTCACGTTGACCCCGAATGGAAAGCTGATCTATCTGGATAGCCTTGCCGACACGTTGGATAGCGGGTTGGGGAACGTCCAGACCCTGAGCCTCGCCCATATCGGTGATGAGCTTCAGGTGCTTGCAACCTCGCAGCAGGATCCCGGGGTGACGCAGCTGAGCGTTTCTTTGGCAAACCTTGGCGTCGTTCGGGATGGTAGCGGGCCGGTTATGGGCACGGCGCAGGACGACATGCTCAGCGCGGGGGTGCTGGATGCCCAACTGTCCGGTGGGGACGGAGACGACATCCTCATTGCTGGTAGCGGTGAGACGACGCTGACAGGCGGGGCAGGGGCCGATATTTTCGTCATGCAATATGGCAGCGACCCTACGACGATCACGGATTTCGAAGCCGGTACCGATCGGTTGGACATGTTCGACTATCTTCTGCTGCGCACCCCCGATCAATTGACCTTTATCGCCACATCCCAAGGGGCCGACATCCAGTATCTGAATGAGGTCGTCCACGTGATTTCCTCAACCGGCACGCCGTTGACGAAAGAAGAGGTCTTTGGCTCCGGGTTTGGCGGGCCAGATCACATTCCGGTGGATTTCGGTACGTTCGGCGGGTTGGAGCCTGCAAGCTCGGACGGCATTCAGGGCCGCGTGAGCGTCGATTCTGAGGCCGCCAATCCGGGCCTTGCAGATGCTGAGGTCAAGTTCAGGCCGACCGGAGGCGGCCCCGTCACCGCAACCACGGATGAGACCGGACGCTTCGATCTGAACGTTCCGAACGGGACGTTGGTCGGAGAGCTGGAGGTCGTCAAAACCTATTCAACAGCGAGCGGACGGGTCAACGCCCTGGATGCGTTGCAGGTTCTGCGGATCTCTGTTGGTTTGGATCCGACATGGGGCCCGGCGGCTCCGGAAAACCTGATCGCCGCCGATATCACCCAAGACGGAGCGGTCAATGCACTAGACGCGCTTTCCATCTTGCAGGCAGCGGTTGGGCAAACCTCTCCCTATCCCGCGAAATGGGTTTTTCTAGACGCGGATGCCGACCTCTCGGGGATAACGCGAGATGCGGTGAACTATGACACGCAGATGGATATCACTGTCCAAGATGGTTCGTTTGCGGTGGATATGACTTCTATTCTTCTGGGAAACATCGAGTCGTTGTGACGGTGTTCTGCGGCCATTTTGCCCGGGCTCAGCATTCTTTCCTTAACCGGTTTGCGGTCCTGCTAAAAAAGCTGAGGGGCGGGTTGTCGCATTCGAGACCGCAGAGGATGATGGCTGGCCATTCGCTCTACCACCCCCCCCAAATACAATTTTTTTCACGAGTTGGTCTCAAAGTAAATTGTCATGGTTGACAAACAATCCTCAATCATTATTTGTCATCAGTGACAATTTATGGGGCCGCAATGCCAAGACCATCTCTGAAAGACCAGCGATCTCAGGAAATCCTGGATGCGTACCTCACGTGTGTGGCGCGGTTCGGCCTTGACGGCGCGACTCAGGAACGGATTGCAGAGGAAGCTGGCGTCAAACGCCCCCTGCTGCGCCACTATCTTGGCAATAAGGACGAAATGATTGCCGCACTTGCCGAGTACACGCTTGAAGGCTTTGCGATGTCACTCGACGGCCTGCGACAGGCCTTGCCAGACAGAGCAACGCCAACGGATCTTGTGGACGCTCTTTTTGCCGAAAACAGCGGAACTGATCCGCGGTTGATGTTGGCGTATCAGGCGCTGGTGACTGTTGTTCCAGATCGCCCCGAATTTCGGCAGGATCTTTTGGACAGCCTAAGTGCCTTCTTTGACGTGGTTGAGGATGTCCTGAGGCGAGCCGCCCCAGACGCGCCGGATGCAAGCATTCGCGCCGTGACTCAGGGTATTTCCGCAATCTTTGTCAGCATGGATGCCCTGTCGCCACTCGAGCCGCCCAAAGTCTGGCGCGCGGAATTGAAACTGGCGGCTTCTTTGCTGGCCTCAACACTAGAGGCCGAGCGATGAACCACTCCAGAACCGCGAACTATATTGCTCTGCCTATCCTGTTGGCTGCTGCTGTCCTGGGTTACTACTGGGTCTGGGGGCTGCTCTTCCTGTGGTGGACTATTCCGACCATCCTGAATGGTCAGGCCTTTCTAGTGTTCGAGATCAACCGAGACGACGATCCAGTTCTATTCTGGGCCATTGCCTGCCTCTGGGCCTTGTCAGGACTGATGATGCTCGCCGCCAGCTTTTTTCCGCAATACGCCCATCTGATGACCTGAGGGAACAAGATGACCAAAATGTATCATCATCTGCCTGTCGAAGCATATACCTCGCAGGATTGGTTCGACCAAGAACAACAACAGATCTTCTCACGCACCTGGCGTTTTGCAGGATTGGTTGAGGATATCGAAGGCCCGGGGCACTATCTGTCGGTGCAGGCAGGTCTGAACAACCTGTTTGTCGTCATGGGGCGCGATCACCGGCTGCGGGCCTTTCACAATATTTGCCGCCATCGCGGTACGCAGCTTATCCGCGCGGTCGGCAAGACGCAAAAGGCGCTTACATGTCCCTACCACGATTGGACCTATGATCTGGAAGGCAACCTGATCTCCGTCCCCGATGAGGCGTCCGAATTTCCCGGTGGTGTCGATAAATCCTGCCTTGGCCTCAAACCGGCCAGCGTAGACGTCTGGCGCGGTATGTTGTTCGTTCATCCTGATCCGAACGCGCCCACGCTTGCGGAATGGTTCGGCGAGGTCGATCCACTCCTTGGCCCGCACAAACCCGAGGAATTGGTAGAGTACAGGGAAGGCCGGAACACCTATGAGATCAAGGCCAATTGGAAAATCGTTGTCGAGAATTACATCGACGTCTATCACCTGAGCCACCTGCACTCGAACACCCTGCACATGTATGATCATGCCAAGGCAGAATACGGGTGGAAGGGGCCGCACTATCACTTTTGGGAGCCCCCGTCAGCGGAGTACGCCAAGGACCACGAGGCGAACTTGCCGATGCCGCGCGCGATCCCAAAGCCCCATGTCGGCGCCTGGGTTCCAATGCTCTTTCCCGGCATTGGTATCGGGGCCAGTGAGGAAAGCTGGAACCTGTTTATCATTACGCCACTGGCGCCGGACCTGACGCGTATCGAAAACCGCACGAAGCTGGCCAACGTATCAGACTGGGCGTTTCAGAAACAGCAGTGGAAAAGCTGGGGCTTTTGGAAGAACTTTGGCGGTGCGAAGTACCAAGGGGACGACGTCGCTGGCGAAGACGATCCGATGGCATCCGGAGATTTCACGACCGAGGATATCTATGCCTGCGAACAACAACAGAAGTCTCTGAAAAGCCCTTATCTGGAAATCGGCCCGGCCGCGATTGGTGAAAGCCCGATTACCCAGCACCAGAAAGCCGTGTTGGAGTTCATGAAGGATGATTGAACAATGCGGAGATCGCTCATGACGCCCGTTCAAGCCACCCTGACAGGCGTGGTCATCGCGTCGGCTTTGGTGCTGACAGCGCAAGCAGAAACGCCTGAGGAGATCTCTGCCCGTGTCATTGCGGCTCAAGACGAAGATAGCCTTCTGGCTACGTGGGACAGTTGGCATCCCGAAGCCACACACCGGATCGTCCTCAAATACGGTACCGAGCAGGAAGATGATGTCTTCACTTACCGTGTGGGGGACGTTACCGCCGCTACCGATGCTGAACTCTCCAAGGATCTGGCAGAATACAAGGAAACTGAGCGATCCACGCCCAGAATGACCACCCGCACCGAAGATGAGGTCCACCACGTAACCGCAGTTACGGATGTTGAATATGATTGGCAGGGATATGCCGGAAAAATGCGTCAAACAGATGAGTTTGCCTTTGAACCTTACCTTGGCGGGATGGTGATCCGGTCATTGACCACAACCTATGACTACCGGTGATTGGGTGTTCTAATGCAACGCAACTTCTATACATTGACCGTATCTGACATCCGCACAGAGAACGGCGGTGCAGCCACAAGTGTCACTTTAGATGTCCCTGCCAGACTGGCTGATCTGTTTAAATGGACGGCAGGACAACATCTTACGGTCAGATTTCTGATCGAAGGACAGGAGCATAGGCGCAGCTACACTATCTCAAACCCTCCTGGATCCGCACTGCGCATCACTGTGAAACGTGTGAAAGACGGGATCGTGTCGAACCATATCGGTGATGCTCTGTCGGTAGGGGATATAATCGAAGTCATGCCCCCTTTTGGACAGTTCACCTTAACGCCCGGACCCCTTAAACGCCGCACGCACTATTTCTTTGGCGCGGGAAGTGGCATCACGCCTTTATACGCGATGATCAATGCGGTTTTGACGGACGAGCCGCATTCCGTTTCGCATTTGGTCTTTGGCAATACCAACGCGAACAGCATCGTTTTTCGGGACGAGTTGGAGCAAATTCAAGCGCGATACCCGAAACGCTTTTCTGTGCGACATGTTCTGTCTCACCCCTCCTTGTTAAGTTGGTTCAGCCCTTGGCGCACGGGTCGGTTGGATGCAAACGCCGTTCACGCCGCTATTGCCGAGGCTCCACCTGTAGCGCAGGACGTGCAGTACTGGATCTGCGGTCCGGGCAGCATGAACACTGACCTGCGAGCGGCGCTCAAGAATTTAGACGTGCCGGACGACCGCATTCACACGGAAAGCTTTGGTGGCGATGTCAAACCCGATCTCAGCGAATCAGGGGTCGCGGCGACAGCCCGCATAAATCTGCATGGTGCATGGCATGACGTACCGGTGGCTGCGGGTCAAACCATACTGGAAGCTGCCCAATTGAAAGGTTTAAATCCACCATACAGTTGCCAGTCCGGTGTTTGTGGAGCCTGCGTTGCCCGCCTTACCGAAGGGGTCGTCCATATGCGGAACCGCGTTGCACTCGAAGACGAAGATATCTCAAAGGGACTCGTTCTTTGCTGTCAAAGCGTAGCGACGCAAGAGAGCATCACGTTGAAGTTTGAGGAGTAGACTCGGGATCGCGACAATCGCAGGCAAAAACGAAGCAATAAGATTAAAGCCCTGCACCGCAGGGTAAGCGATTGTTAGTGTTTGCCGCGGGAACATCAAAGCTCCTTACTGACCCGTATCCTGACCTAACTTACTGGTATTTGTGGTCAATTCGCATAAGATAATGCCGTCACCTGCCTTTCTAATCGATGTGTGGAATGACGGGTAACAGATCGGTTTGTCATGGGAACTAAAGGATTTACTGGGCACCTTGGGCATCCCGAGCTAGTTATCTAATGCGGTGAGGAACTTGGTCGCGTGTTGCTGCTGGGTCTAGCCCGGATCGAGCAAGTCAACTGATCCGGGCTTTCAATCAAAGACCGTCGCGGGCTGGAAATGGGCCCGCGTTACAGTTGCCGCTAGGCAGGGACTTTGGCTCGTTCAGGTTGCGGCCCTGCAACCTTACTGGGTGTTCCCGACACATAGACTTCCTCGATCGCGCGGTCGTCTCCCATCATCTGCAGAACGAAAAGCTCTTGCGCTAGGCTCTCCACGCGGTCCATGCGAAGAGCCATGGCCGGGGTGCTGCGTGCGTTTAGAACAACGACATCCGCTTCGGTTCCCGGGGCGAGCGTACCGATTTTGTCTTCGAGGCCCAGAACGCAGGCATTGCCGCGGGTTGCCCAATGGAACGCTTGCAAAGGATGCAGGGCTGTCCCTTGCAGTTGCAGGATCTTGTAGCCTTCGTTCAGGGTTTGCAGCATCGAATAGCTTGTGCCTGCGCCAACATCCGTTGCGATCCCATTGGCGATCCCGCGCGCGCTCAGCCCGGCATGATCAAACAGGCCGCTGCCCAGAAACAGATTCGAGGTTGGGCAGAACACGGGATGCGCGCCGGTTTCAGCAAGCGCGTCGATCTCACGCGGTTCAAGATGGATGGAGTGTCCGAGCAGAGTTCTCCGTCCCAGCAAACCGTAGGACTCATAGACATCCAGATAGTCCCGGGCTTGCGGGTAGAGTTGTCTGGTGAAGGCGATCTCGTCCTTGTTTTCCGACAGGTGTGTCTGGATGTGGCAGTCGGGATGCTCTTGCGCCAGCATCTGGGCCATGGCCATTTGGTCCGGGGTCGAGGTGATCGCGAACCGGGGCGTGATGACATAGCCGTTGCGTCCCTTGCCATGCCAGTCGGCGATCAGAGCTTTGGTGTCGTCATATCCGGATTGCGGCGTATCCTGCAGCGTCTCGGGCGCGTTGCGGTCCATCAGGACCTTTCCGCCAAGCATACGCATGTTGCGTCTGGTTGCCTCGGTAAAGAACGCGTCAGCCGAGGTTTTGTGGACCGAGCAATAGGCAACCGCCGTCGTGGTGCCATGCGCGATCAACTGGTCATAGAACGCCCGCGCCATGGTCGCGCTGTGTCCGTCCGAGACAAAGCGGGTTTCTTCGGGGAATGTGTAGGTGTTGAGCCAGTCCAAGAGCTGTGCGCCCCACGAGGCGATCACCTGCACTTGAGGGACGTGGATATGGGTGTCGATAAACCCCGCCATCATCAGATGAGGGCGATGGTCCGTCACAGGCACGTCTTCGGCCTTTGCGCTGATCGTCGAGAATGGGCCGGTGTCCTGAATGATCCCGTCCCGGATCAGCAGCGCGCCGTCCTCAAGATAGGTATAGGCGCCGGTATCTTCGCCGTTCTGGGGCTCACGATGAAAGGTCAGCAGACGACCGCGCAGCAATCTCTGTGTCATGGAATGTCTCGTATGTCGTGGGAAAACGGGTAGGGGGCAGCCCTGAGGCTGCCCCATCATGGATCAGGCCTGTTGTGCAGGTGTATCGTCGTCGATCAGATCGGGCTCATCTGGAACGATCACGCGATGCTCAAGATCCTCTTTAGGGGCGAGCATCGGGTAGAGATACAGGAACCCGCCGACGATCAGATAGCCGATGGTAATCCCGTCGAACTGTGGCAACTGCAGCGTGTAGGAGTGGATGATCCCTACCGCCGACATAAGCCCGCCAGCGACGGCAAACGCCCCTGCCATCCGGAACCGGCCGTCAATCACGTCGGCCACAATGGCCCCCCAGATCAGACCAGTGATGATCGCACCCTGGCTAAGCGCCAGATGTCCTTCGTAATGGGCCCCCTCCATCAACAGCGCCGCGGTCAGGCCCTCGTCACCCAGCGCTGGCAGGCCTTCGACACCGCTACTGCGCAGCGCGTTCATCAGTGACCCCCATTTGACCATCAGGAAGGCCGAGATATGAGGCAGGATCGCGAAAGATACCGCAGCCATGTGCATCGGCTTCACCGCCCATGCCGTGTTGGTGATCAGGCTGACGGAGACAAAGACCAAAACAGGTGCCGCGGCCGCAATCGGGATCAGGCCCGCAAGGAAGGATAGGAAGCCAAGGAAAGCGGCAGCCGCGATCACGACGGCCACACCCACGATGTAGCCCGCATGTGCATCAAGCCGCTTGTAGGCCGGATGACCGACATAGACTGTCGTCGGGAATGGAGAGCCAAACAGCGCGCCCAGCATCGTGCCCGCGCCATCCGTTACCTGGCACAGCCCGACAGGGTAGTGATCGCCCGCGGCCTCGGCGGATTCCACGTTGTTCATGGTTTCGATGAAGTTGTAGATCTGGACCGGGATTAGCACCAGAAACAGCTCAGGGTTGGCGAACAGGTACTGCACACCGGCGATGAGGTCACCGAAATAGGGGATTGGCGGGTAGAAGCCGATGCCGCTTGTGTCGATTTTCGATTCACCAAGGATGATGGCAATCACCGTGCCGGCCGCAATCGCAACCAGACCGGCAGGCACGTTGCCCGGCAGGCGGAATCGCCCGATCAGGCCCCAGAGAATAAACAGCAACGAGGTAAAACCGATAATCGGGTTCTCAAACACCTCGGCCAGCGGGACTGAGCCGATAAAGACCAGCGCAATGCCGCATAGCGTGCCGAGCATCCCGGCGCGCGGTGTAATCCGCTTAAGGTAGGGACCCACAAACGCCCCCAGGGCTGCGACGATCCCTCCCATGAAGCCCGCGCCGATACCGACCTGCCAGGCCAGCATCGGGTCGTTGGTGGCCCAGTAAATGGGTCCGATCACACCGAAAAGATAGACGAACATAACCGGGGTCGAGATGCCGTAGGGCAAGGCGGTGACATCTTCGCCCTTTTTGGTGGCCGCCCATTTGGCGAGAAACGTGTAGACCGCGACACCGGCCAGGATTGCTATGGCGGCACCGGGTACGATGCGGCCAAAGACGATCTCCGCTGGCATCTGGAACACGAACTGACAGACCCCGGACAGGATCAGCAGGTTCACTAGGTTATCCGTAAAAAGCGCCCAGAAAGCGCTGAAGTCGCTGCGGGTAAACAGCTTGTATTCGTAGGTCCTCCCGTCCATGACGGTCTCCTCCTCTGATAGGACCGGAATTGCCTGGTGGATGTCAGGCGGATCTCCCTCTCCGGTCGTGATGTTGGCCCACAAGAGGCGCCTTGGTTGCCCCGATTGGGGCGGTCGCGGCAGTTTCAGAGGTCAGTTCAGCCATCACCTCGGCCACCACGAAGGCGGCGATGACGCTGGGCCGCTTATCGCGGCTACCGCTTGCCCCGATGGGGCATCTCAAATGTTCGATGGATTGTCCGTCACACTGTTTATGTGCCCAATTCCTCAGCTTAATCCGCTTGGTCGCGGATCCGATCATCCCGACATAGGCCGCATCCTGACGTTCAAGCGCGGCGGTGGTCAGCAGGAAATCCAGCCCGTGATCATGGGTCAGGACGATAAAGGCGCTGCCCGCAGGCGCACTGAGGATTTCGGCTTCGGGGATTGCACTCAGCCGGGTTTCAACATCCGCATTGCAGAGGTCGATTTCCTCGGTCCGTGTGTCAACGAGAATGCAGCGCACAGGCAAGTGCTGAAAAAGATCCGCAAGCGCGCGTCCCACATGACCCGCCCCCATCACGTAGATATGCGGCAAGGCATCGTCGCGCCGCGCCGCCCGGTCGGTTGCGGCCCCCTTGTCCGAGGACCGCATGCGGGTCAGTTGCAATTCAACCCGTCCCCCGCAGCATTGGCCGATTTCGGGCCCGAGCGGCAAATCCATATCCTGGTGAAGCGACCCGTCCCGCAGCATGTCCCGCGCAGCGTTGATGGCCATGAACTCCAATTGCCCACCGCCGATGGTTCCCCAAAGCGTGTTTGGTGCCACGAACATCTCTGTCCCTTCGTTGCGGGGCGAAGACCCGCGCACACGCGTCAGCGCGATACGGATCACGCTGCTTTGTTCGGACAGAAACGTCTTCAGGGACTGCGCGGCGGGCATCGCTTAGAAACCGTTTTGAAGGCGGGCAACGGCCATGAGTACACGCTCGGGCGTGGCTGGGGCGTCCAGGCGCGGACATTCCCGGTAGTCGGCGACGGATGCCACGGCCATCGACAAGGCCTCGAACACCGAAATACCCAGCATGAAGGGCGGCTCACCTACGGCTTTGGAGCGTTTGATCGTCAACTCCCGGTTTTCCGACCAACCGGCGAGTTTCACGTTGAAGATACGCGGGCGGTCCGAGGCCAGCGGGATCTTGTATGTCGACGGAGCATGCGTGCGCAGGCGACCGGCATCATCCCACCAAAGCTCCTCGGTGGTCAGCCAGCCCATACCCTGAACAAAGGCCCCTTCAACCTGACCCTTGTCGAGAACGGGGTTCAGTGAGCGTCCGACATCGTGCAGCACATCCGTGCGGTCGACCTGGTATTCTCCGGTCAGGGTATCTATGGTCACTTCCGAACAGGATGCGCCATAGGCGTAGTAGTAGAACGGGCGGCCTTGGCCCTTGTCCCGGTCCCAATGGATCTTGGGGGTTTTGTAGAACCCGGCTGCCGACAACTGCACCCGCGCCAGATAGGCCTGTTCGATGAAGGCGTCAAAGGGCAGAACCTCTTCGCCGATATGGACATGATTGGCGAGAAAGATCACCTGCTCAGGGCTCACATCCCATGTTTCCGAAGCGAATTTCACCAGCCGTTCCTTGATCTGCTCGACAGCATTCAACGCGGCCATTCCGTTCAGATCGGTGCCGCTGGAGGCTGCGGTGGCGGATGTGTTCGGGACCTTCTCGGTCGTTGTCTTGGTGATCTTGATCCGGCTGAAATCAACCTGAAAGGCCTCGGCCACCACCTGCGCGACCTTGGTGTTGAGGCCTTGCCCCATTTCGGTGCCGCCATGGTTCAAGTGGATCGAGCCGTCCTTGTAGACATGCACCAGTGCGCCGGCCTGATTGTACCACGTCGCCGTGAACGAGATGCCGAATTTCACCGGCGTCAGCGCGATCCCCTTTTTCAGGATCGGCGAGGATTGGTTGAAGGCGATAATGTCCTGACGGCGCTGGCGGTAGCCCGAGGTCTCCTCCAGTTCTCCGACCAGCCGGTCCAGAATGCTGTCTTCGACCACCTGATGATAAGGCGTCACGTTCCGGTCTTCGGTGCCATAGAAATTGGCCTTGCGCACATCCAGAGGGTCCTGTCCCGTGGCATAGGCAATCTCTTCGATCATCCTTTCCGCCGCGATCACACCCTGCGGCCCGCCAAAGCCGCGGAATGCAGTGTTTGAGACCGTGTTGGTTTTCATCGGATGGCTGCGCAGGCGCACATTCGGGTAGAAATAGGCGTTATCTGCATGAAACAGCGCCCGGTCGGTCACAGGCCCCGACAGATCCGCCGAGAACCCGCACCGGGCGGCAAAGCTGCTTTCGACAGCCTGTATGCGCCCCGCATCGTCAAAGGCCACGTCATAGTCGATCACAAAATCATGGCGTTTGCCGGTCGCCGTCATGTCCTGATCCCGGTCGGGCCTGATCTTGACGGCGCGGTTCCACTTTTTCGCGGCCATTGCGGCCACAACGCAGAACAGGTTCATTTGGCTTTCCTTGCCGCCAAAGCCACCACCCATGCGGCGGACATTGACCACAACGGCGTTGGACGGCACCCCAAGCACATGGGCCACCATATGCTGCGCCTCAGACGGATGCTGGGTCGAACAATGCACGACCACATCATCATCCTCGCCCGGAATGGCAAAGGCGATGTGACCCTCAAGATACATGTGATCCTGACCGCCAACGCGCATCCGGCCCTTAATCCGATTGGGGGCCGCAGCCTGAGCCGGGGCAACATCCCCTCGCTCCAGCTTGAGGGGGGCGGTGACATGCGGGTAGCCGGCGTTCTGGGCCTCAATCGGGTCGAGCGCATGGGGCAGGGGTTCGTATTCGACCTCTGCCAGCGCGGCGGCGCGGCGTGCGATGTCGCGGGTCTCGGCTATGACGGCGAACAGGGGTTGGCCGTGAAACTGAATGGTATCGGTTGGGAAAACCGGTTCGTCGTTCAGATGCGTCGGGCTGATGTCATTGATCCCCGGCACGTCATCTGCCGTCAAAACCCCAACAACGCCGGGTGTTGCCAGAACCTTCGCAAAATCAATGCCAAGCAGTTTGGCATGGGCCACGTCGGACACGCCAAGATAGGCGTGCAGCGCGCCTTGGGGCAGGGCGATATCGTCGGTGTAATCGGCCCCTCCGGTAACATGCTTGATCGCGCTGTCGTGGTTGATGTCGGTGTGGGTGGCCCCCACGATGGAAACGGTGTCTTTCATTGTGTCGTCTCCTTGTTACGCACAGGCCAGTTGAACGGGGGTGTCGGTCTGGGCGTCATGTTCGAGAAAGAACCGACGCAGCAGGTTCTGGGCCGTCAGCATCCGATAGTCGGACGAGGCTCGCCAATCGGTCAGGGGGGAGAAATCCTGAGCCAGAGCCGTTGCCGCCGCTTCGAAACTTTCCCGCGACCAGGGCTGACCGTTCAGAGCGGCCTCGGCAGTTGCTGCGCGTTTTGGCGTCGCGGCCATGCCACCCATAGCGATGCGGGCGTCGCGGATGATGCCATCTTCAACCGACATATGAATGCCCGCCGCGACCGAGGAGATATCCTCATCCCGGCGCTTCGAGATCTTGTAGGCGGCGTTCAGGTCTTTTGGCTGGGGCAGGGGAACGCAGATGCTTTCGACAAATTCGTCCAGCTGTCGATCCTGTTTGCCGTAGTCGATGAAGAAAGTCTCTAGCGGCATGGTCCGGACATCCGACCCTCGGCGCAGCGTGATTTCCGCTCCAAGCGCGATCAGGACGGGCGGGGTGTCCCCGATGGGGGAGCCATTGGCGATGTTGCCGCCCACTGTGCCCATATTGCGCACCTGCCACCCGGCAATACGATCCCAGTAGGAGGTTAGGTGCGGTAGATGCTGGGACAGCAGATCTTGGCAATCGGTGTAGCTGGCACCTGCTCCGATCAGCAGGTGCTGGCCCTGTTTTTTGACCGTTTTCAGGCCTTCGAGATGTCCGGTAAAGATCGCCGGTCCAATGTTGCGCAGGAATTTCGTGACCCAAAGGCCCACATCCGTTGCGCCCGCGACGATAGTGGCCTCTGGGTAAGTCTGCAGGCATTCGGCCAGATCATCCACGCTGGAGGGAAGGATGCTCAGATTGTCCTTCGGACCCGAGACGACGCGGCGACCGTCTTTCAGTGCTGCCAGACGACCTGTCATGGCCTCGCGTTCGGTGTTCAGGTGGTCCGAGGCCGGGGTGCCATAGCGACTAACAGCAACAGCCGCCCGAATGATCGGCTCATACCCGGTGCAGCGGCACAAATTGCCCTGCAAGGCGGTTTCGACCTGCGCCTCTGTTGGTTCGGGCGTTTGCATCCACAGCGCGTAGAGCGCCATGACGAAGCCCGGCGTGCAGAACCCGCACTGGCTGCCGTGATGATCAACCATGGCTTGCTGTACCGGATGAAGGTGACCGTCGGGGCCGGACAGATACTCAACCGTCACGACATGGCAGCCGTCCAAAGAAGCGAGGAACCGAATGCATGCATTCACTGGGGCATAGGAAAGACCTGTCCGCCCAAGCCGCCCGACAAGCACGGTACATGCACCGCAATCCCCTTCGGCGCAGCCTTCCTTGGTGCCGGTCAGCCGACGCTCGAGACGTAGAAAATCCAGAAGAGTCTGGTCGGCTGATACGTCTGGAACGGATACATCCTTGCCATTCAGGACAAATCGGATGTCAGTGCGCGGCGTCATGCTAATCTCCCTCTACACCTGCCTTCGGGTGGGTCGCCGCAGGACCATAGAGTCAGAGATTGAGTCTTAAAATCGTCGGAAATGACAAATACTTTCAACAAAACGTTGAAAAAGAAATCCCACCGTCGCAGTCTTCCCGCAGGGGGAGGAATGAATGTCATACATCGAAAGCTTGCGGGTCTTCGTGAGGGTGATGGAGCTGGGAAGCATCACGTCCGGCGGCCGTGACCTGCGGCTGACACCCGCGGTGGCCAGCAAACGTCTGAAAGAGCTGGAGAACCATCTGGGCGTGCGCCTGTTCAACAGAACAACCCGCTCGATGACGGCAACAGAGGTCGGCGAGGTTTTCTATGATGAGGCCAAGGCCGTTTTGCTGGCACTGGACCACGCCGAGGCGCGCGTCGCCAGTTTTTCGGACGCCCCTCGAGGCGCAATCCGCATAACAGCGCCGTTGGGGGTGGGACGGAGGATCGTAGCGCCTTTGGTCCCGGATTTTTCGGAGCGTTATCCAGAGACCGAGATCCGCATGCGACTGTCCGACCGCAAAGTGGACATGATGGCCGATGGTTTGGATATTGCGTTCTTTATCGGAGAGCCGGGCGATTCCACTATGAAACTGCGGAAATTCGCGGATTGTGACCGGCTGCTATGTGCCTCGCCCGAATATCTGTCAAATTTCGGCGTACCCAAAACGCCGGATGACCTATTGCATTCTCAGCACAATTGCCTGCTGCTTCGCTATCCCAGATCGCCCGAGTATTTCTGGACTTTGAACACCGACATGGGCCCGCGCAAACTTGAGGTTCGGGGCAAATACGATGCGGATGATGGCGACGTCCTGACGGATTGGGCTTTGGCAGGCAAGGGGATCGTCAACAAACCGCGCTTTGATGTGAAAGAGTATCTCGCGTCAGGCCAGTTGGTTGAGGTTCTACCCGCGACACCGCCATTGCCGACCATCTTCGGCTGCCTCTATCCGCATAAAAAACTTCAGGATCCCAAAGTACGCCTGTTCGTCGAACACATCGCGAAAAACAGCAAAAGGTTCTTTGGATAGAGCAGCAGGCGTGGCCCTGTATCACCTGCTACACGTCGGGATCTACTGGCCTCTGACTTCACGCACCCATGCGATGATGGTCTGACGGGCTTCATCGTCCATTTGAACCGCAGCTGGCGGCGGCATCGCGTGGCTGATCCCGGCCTGCAGATAGATTTGATCAGCCTGACGGGCGACATCGCCGGGCGTTTCAAGATACACTTTCTTGGGCGCCCATTTCATTGTGCCGTAGACCGGCTCGCGTGCGTGACACATGGAGCAATTGCCAAGAACCGAGTCATAAGCGGCCTCGAACCCCTCGGCCGAGGCGAATTTCTGTTCATAGGGTGTCAGTTCGCGCGCTTCCGCATCTTCCCATGTCTCGCCGGACCGGACCGAGGACAGCCATGCAATCGCGATCATCAGAAGGACCGTGACTGCCCAGGTCCAATGAGGGCCTGTTCCAGTCGCATGCATCGTGTTGAAGTAGTGGCGAATGGTGACCCCGGTCAGGAAGATCAGGCTTGCAATGACCCATGAATACTCGGTGCCGAAGGCCAGCGGGTAGTGGTTCGACAGCATCAGGAACACGACCGGCAAGGTCAGATAGTTATTATGGGTCGAGCGTACCTTGGCAATCTTGCCGTACTTGGCGTCCGGTGTCCGACCTGCCTTGAGGTCTGCGACCACGATGCGCTGGTTCGGCATGATCTGAAAGAACACATTGGCCGTCATGATCGTTGCGGTAAACGCCCCAAGATGCAGCAGCGCGGCCCGTCCGGTGAATATCTGGTTATAGCCCCAGGACATGATCACCAGGATCACGAACAACAACAGCATCAGAATGGTGGGATGATCGCTCAGCTTGGATTTGCACATTTGGTCATAGAGCAGCCAACCGATGGTCAGTGACCCGCCCGAGATCAGAATTCCCTGCCACAGCGCCAGATCGACCTTGGTTGGGTCCAGCAGGAACAGCTCTCCTCCGACCCAATAGATAATCATCAGAAGCGCGGCGCCGGACAGCCATGTGGTGTAGCTTTGCCATTTGTGCCAGGTCAGATGCTCGGGCATCCGGGCGGGGGCCACCAGGTATTTTACGGTGTGGTAAAACCCGCCCCCATGGACCTCCCATTCTTCGCCATAGGCCCCATCCGGCAACGCTGGGTTCGGCTTAAGCATTAGGTCCAATGCGATAAAGTAGAAAGATGCCCCAATCCACGCCATCGCAGTGATCACATGCAGCCAGCGGACGGAAAAGGCGATCCACTCCCACATTACGGCCAGATCATACATGGGTTTGCTCCTAAGATTCTTTGCTTCCGCTCACTCTATGCGAGACTGCTTTGTTCTGGTATTGCTAGCAAAGACCAAGCAGTATCAAAAAATGCAAAAAAATGTCCTATCTAGATAACATCAGAACCTTTGTCCGAGTCTACGAGTTGGGCAGTATGTCCGCCGCAGGCCGTGATCTGAGGGTTTCTCCGGCTGTCACCTCGGCGCGAATATCGCAACTGGAAGAGCATCTTGGCGTGCGGCTCTTTCAACGCACGACGCGTAGCCTGACGCCGACAGAACAGGGACAATCCTTCTATCGGGGGGCTGCTGAGATCCTTGAAGCCGTCGAAAATGCCGAGGCTCAGATCGTCAATATTACCGAGAATCTAAAAGGATCCCTCTATGTCGCCGCGCCATTGGGCGTCGGTCGCAGGCTGATCGCGCCGCAGGTGCCAAAGTTTCTGGCCGAGTACCCCGAGGTCAGTGTCAGGCTGAGGCTCACAGATCGCAAAGTCGACCTGACAACAGAAGGTCTGGATCTTGCGTTTTTCCTAGGGCAGCCCGAGGACAGCAACTTGCGCATTCGCAAGATCGCAGATGTTGAAAGAGTGCTGTGCGCATCCCCAAAATACATCAAAAAACGCGGAATGCCGGCAAGTGGAGACGATTTGATCGCCGACAATCACGAATGCCTCAACCTGCGCTTTCCGGGCGCGACCGAGTTTCAATGGCTTCTCAGGACTCAAACAGGGCCAAAGCGATTCCGTGTCTCTGGCCGCTATGAATCGGACGATGGCGATGTGTTGACGGATTGGGCACTTGCGGGTCACGGGATCGCGCTTAAGCCGATCTTTGAGATTGCACAGCACCTTACGGCCGGAAATCTGGTTCCGGTCGCAACAGAAACGCCGCCGGAACCCATTCAGATGGCGTGTCTGTTCACACACCGTCGTATGCAAGACCCCAAAACGCGGCTTTTCATGGAGTTCATCATAGAGCGTATCGGATCCTCGATCGCCGCTGCGAACACCTAGAGCGACAAGGCCTCAGCTGCCGCGGTAGGTCGAGTATCCAAAAGGGGAAAGAAGCAGAGGCACATGATAGTGAGACTGTTCGGACATCCCGAACCGGATCGGTATCACATCCAGAAAGCGAGGGTTCTCGGGCGGCGTGCCCGACGCGTCAAGGTACGCGCCGGCATAGAAGATCAGCTCAAACTCGCCCGTTGAAAACTCGGATTGCGGCAGAATCTGTTCGTCGGTTCTGCCGTCGTCATTTGTTACCAGTGCTTTCAGCAAGGTGCGGTCTGTGCCATTGATGCGGTACAGCTCGATTTTCAGTCCTTCGGCGGGACATCCCCGCGCAGTATCCAGGACATGTGTGGTAAGGTAACCGGTCATTTGTGCCACTCCTAAAGTTGCTTATTCCTTAGTCTGTTTTCTCGTCCGAGGGCAAAGCCAGACTATCCGAAGCTGCTTTTCGTATTTTTTGAAAAATTTCTTTGATTGTCCGGAGTATTGAGGAACTCAAGAAGAAGGAAACAGATGTGAAGCCTTATCCACGAGATATGACCGGCTATGGCAGTCAAATGCCGAAAGCCAACTGGCCGAATGGGGCCCGGATCGCGATTCAGATCGTATTGAACTATGAAGAAGGTGGCGAAAACAACATCTTGCACGGTGATGCCGCTTCCGAGGCGTTTCTGTCCGAGATCACCGGCGCGGCCCCCTGGCCGGGGCAGCGACACTGGAACATGGAATCGATTTACGAATACGGCAGCCGTGCCGGGTTCTGGCGTGTTCACCACCTTTTGCAGGACCTGCCTGTGACCGTTTATGGCGTGGCGACCGCTCTGGCACGTGCCCCGGCGCAGGTTGCGGCGATGAAGCATGCAGGCTGGGAGATCGCGAGCCACGGGCTGAAATGGATCGAACACAAGGATATGGATCCGCAAGATGAGCGTGCCCAAATCCGCGAAGCCATCCGTTTGCATACGGAAGTCACCGGCCAGCCTCCGCGCGGTTGGTACACGGGTCGGTGTTCCATGAATACGATCGATCTTGCCGCTGAAGAGGGTGACTTTGCCTATATCGCGGACAGCTATGCCGATGATCTGCCCTATTGGATCAAGGCAGGGCGCAAGGATCAGCTGATCGTGCCCTATACGATGGATTGCAACGATATGCGTTTTGCGATTCAGGCCGGATACACAAATGGCGAGCAGTTCGAAAGCTATCTGAAAGACAGTTTTGACATGCTCTATGCCGAGGGCACGGTGGGTATGCCGAAAATGCTCTCGATCGGGTTGCACTGCCGCTTGATCGGTCGTCCGGGTCGCGCCATGGCGCTGAAACGCGCGCTGGACTATTTCAGACAACATGATGGTGTCTGGTTCGCGACGCGTGAACAGATTGCCGATCACTGGGCAAAGGAACACCCGCCGATGCAACGCCTCACCCCGTCCGAAATGGACCAGCCTACCTTTGTGTCCGAATTTGGCGGCGTGTTCGAACACAGCCCATGGATTGCCGAAGGCGCGTTTGACCTTGAACTCGGACCGACCCATGACAATGCGGCCGGTGTCCACAATGCGCTTGCGCGTGTATTCCGCACCGCCACGTCCGAACAGCGCCTTGGCGTCCTGACGGCGCACCCGGATCTGGCGGGCAAGCTTGCCGCCGCCGGGCGGCTGACCAAGGAAAGCACGGCGGAACAGGCCGGGGCCGGTCTGGATATGCTGACAGATGAAGAACGCGAAACCTTTACCGCGTTGAATGAGGCCTATACCACCAAATTCGGCTTTCCCTTCATCATCGCCGTCAAGGACAACACGAAGGCCAGCATCTTGGAGGCCTTTCACCGCCGCATTAACAGTGATCGGGACACCGAGTTCGACGAAGCCTGTCGTCAGGTCGAAAGGATCGCCGAGCTGCGCTTGATCGAGAAGTTCTCGGAATGACCATCGAGCTGAAGCTGCAGCCCCTGACCTCCGATTCCTTTGCGCCGTTTGGAGATGTGATCCAAGCGGGGGGTGAAGTGGACAAGTACATCAATCAGGGCAAATGCGCCCGCTATCATGACCGCGCGGAGTTGGATTTCCAGGACGGCCGCGCCGGGATCAGCGTGTTCCAGTCCGAGGCTTTCAGCCTGCCGATCAGGTTGGATATGATGGAGCGTCACCCTGAGGGCAGCCAGGCGTTTCTGCCATTGTCCGAAAAGCCGTTCGTTGTGGTTGTGGCCCCCGATGAAGACGGAAAACCCGGCCACCCGATTGCGTTCAAAACTGCGCCGGGGCAGGGGGTGAATTATCACCGCAACACGTGGCACGGCGTGCTGACGCCGCTCCATGATCCGGGGCTTTTTGCGGTCGTGGATAGAATTGGAACTGGATCTAACCTGCAGGAGCATTGGTTCGAGATACCATTCCTTGTCGTCGAATAGATCGTCTTAAGATGCGCAGGGTATCGCAACTTCCCTGCGCATGAGGCTGGCAATCCAGCGAAAATTCAACGCCTAGCAAAATCTTCCGGGTGGAATGACATTGGCCGGGGCACGAACCCCGGCCGTTGCAAACCGAGGGGCGACTTGCCGCTCGGAAACAGGTACCAGCGAGGTCAGAAATCAACCTCGATAGCGATCCCTCTTTCTACGGCAAGGTCGACCACCGCTGCAGCCACCGCAAGATCCTGCAGGCCAACGCCTGTGCCGTCGAACAATGTGATCTGATCATGCGCCGATCGACCCTCATGCGTTCCATTGATGACCGCGCCAAGCTGAGCGACGTCGCTTTGGCTGATCAGGCCTTCGGCGACGGCGTGCTGTGCCTCGCCAATGGTGACAGATTGCGCGACCTCGTCTGTGAAAACGCGCGCCTTGGCCAACAGGGCGGATTCGACCTCTTGCTTGCCTTTGGTGTCTGTTCCCATGCAGGCCACATGCGTTCCGGGGCTGACATGGTGCGACATCAACGACGGCGCAAAGGCCGAAGTGATTGAGATGATCACATCCGCTTCGGTCATTCCGTCAAGTTCGACCGCCTCAAACGGGACGCCTGCCTCTGCAGCGACTTTCTCGATATTGGGCAGCATTTCCGGGTGGTAATTCCAGCCAATGACCTTTTCAAAGCTACGCTGTTCCAGCGCGGCGCGCAGTTGAAAACCGGCCTGATGGCCCGCCCCGATCATGCCAATCACTTTGGCATCTGCGCGGGCCAGATGTTTGATCGACACGGACGAGGCCGCCGCTGTGCGCAGCGCCGTCAGCAGGTTGCCGCCAACCATCGCCGAAGGTTTGCCGGTGTCGGGATCGAACAGGAAAACCGTGGATTGGTGGTTGATCAACCCGCGTTTCTCAAGATTGTTCGGCCAGTAGCCACCGGCCTTCAGGCCCAACGTCAGGCCGGCTCGGTCAAAACCACCTTTGAAGCCATATAGAGCGTCTTCGTGGCCGATGGCCTCACGCACGACAGGGAAGTTATAGGCATCACCTGCGGCCATCGCCGCAAAGACGCTTTCGACGGCATCAAAGGCCGCTTGGCGGGTCATCAATCCGGCGATCTCACGCTCGGGTACGATCAACATGTCAGTCTCCACTTGGAATTCGTTCGCCCGTGCGCTTGTCCTGAAGGGAGAGGCGGCACACGGGCGAGGCTCAGGCTGCTGTCGAGCCAGATTTCTTTGATTTTTTTGGCCTTAGTAGGCGCGGCCGCGGGCGGATACGGGCCAGACGGCCTCGACCTTGCCGTTGCGCACGCCGACATACCAATCATGCACATTGGCTGTTGGGTCGCAGTGACCCGGCACCAGCTTGAGCTTGTCGTTGACCTTGAGAACACCGTCCGTATCCATCACAACGCCATGCTCGTCCGAGCATTTGATGTACTCAACATCGTCGCGCCCAAACACCACCGGTAAGCCGCTGTCTACCGATTGCGCCTTGAGGCCTGCATCGACGATCGCCTTGTCCGCTTTGGCGTGACTCATGACGCTGGTCAGGATGAACAGAGCGTTCTCCCACTCACCCCGGTCGATGCGATTACCGTCCTTGTCCAGAATGCGACCGTAATCGGCATCCATGAAGGCGTAAGACCCACATTGAAGCTCATTATATACGCCAGAGTTGGATTCGAAGTAGTAGGAGCCAGTGCCGCCGCCCGAAACCAGCTCGCAATCGATGCCTTCGGCTTTCAGGCCGTCAACGGCGTCTTTGACCATCGCAATTGCGGTATCCAGCTTTTCCTTGCGCGCATCAAAGCTGTCGAGATGCTGCATCGCACCCTGATAGGCCTGAATGCCGGTGAATTTGAGGTTGTCGGCCGCCTCGACCGCTTTGGCAATTTCGATCACCTGAGGTGTTGTGGTCACCCCGCACCGTCCCGCTCCGCAGTCGATCTCGACGAAGACCTCAAGCTGAGTGCCGTGATCGACGGCTGCTCCGGAAAGATCGGCGACATTGTCAACATCGTCGACACATACGATGATGCGGCTGCCGAGTTTTGGTAGGCTGGCCAGGCGGTCGATCTTGGCGGGGTCACGCACCTGGTTTGATACCAATACGTCCTTTATCCCACCGCGCACGAAAACTTCGGCCTCTGAGACCTTCTGACAGCACACGCCCACTGCTCCGCCGATGCGTTCCTGAAGTTTCGCCACATCGACGGATTTGTGCATTTTGCCGTGGACTCGGTGGCGCATACCGTGGGCCTTAGCATAGTCGCCCATCTTCTTGATGTTGCGTTCAAGCGCATCGAGATCCAGCACAAGGCTGGGGGTCTGGATATCTGCTTCATCCATTCCGGGCTTGGCCGGAATGTCATAGCCTACTTCGAATGCGTCGAGATTGGTCATATCTTTCATGTCCGTATTCCTGTGTCGGGATTGATGTCTGTTGCGACCGGGTCAGGTGTTAAGCCAGGGCAGCTTGTCCAGATCGACATTGCCACCGGTGATGATCAGGCCGACCCGCTTGCCTTTGAACGCGTCGGGGTTCTTGAGGATCGTGGCCAGAGGCACGGCCGAGGACGGCTCCATCACGATCCGAAGGTGTTTCCACGTCAGCTTCATCGCGTCGATGATCTCTTGCTCCGAGGCCGTGTAGATCTCGGAGACGTGGTTCGAAACGAAGTGCCATGTCAGGTCTTTCAGGGGCACCAACAGGCCGTCAGCAATGGTCTTCGGCGCATCATCGGCGATGATGTGGCCCGCCTTGAAACTGCGATAAGCGTCGTCGGCCTTTTCGGGTTCCGCCGCAATGATTGCGGTTTCGGGCGCCAGGGTGGACAGGGTCAAGCAAGTGCCGGACACCATGCCGCCGCCGCCGATGGGGGCAACCACCGCATCCAGACCATCGGTCTGCTCGATGAACTCGCGCGAGCAGGTGCCCTGTCCGGCGATCACCCGCGGATCGTTGTATGGGTGGACAAAATCCCCACCCGTGGCCGCCTGAACCTGCGCGAAAGTCGCCTCGCGCGAGGTGGTCGAGGGCTCACACTCGGTGATTTTGCCTCCATAGCGACGCACCGTGTCTTTCTTGGCCTGAGGCGCCGTGCGCGGCATCACCACGTTGCACGGAATACCGCGCCTCGATGCGGCATAGGACAGGCACGACGCGTGGTTGCCGGAGGAATGGGTGGCAACACCCTTCTTCGCTTGTTCCTCATTAAGGCCGAACACTGCGTTGGTGGCGCCGCGTACCTTAAAGGCGCCCGGTTCCTGAAAGTTCTCGCATTTGAAGAACAGCTGGGCGCCCGTCAATTCGTTCAGGTAGTCCGAGGTTCGAACCGGGGTCCGTCGGATGTAAGGCTCAATCCGGGCATGCGCTTTGAGCATGTCCTGATAGGTCGGGATATACATGGAGAGGTCCTTCATCATGCAGCGTCCTTCTGAACGGCGGCTGGATGGCCGCGATAGTATTCCTGCGCCGCCGCCACGCCCGAGCCCAGTTGGATGTTGAGGCCCAGATCGACCATGCACATTTCGGCTGTCGCGATCCCCGACAAGGCCATGACGTCGGTCAGGCTGCCCAGATGTCCGATCCGGAAGACTTTGCCAGCGACTTCGCCAAGGCCGACGCCAAAGGCCACGCCGTATTTCTCGGCGGCATGGGTGACGATATCGGTTGCGTTGAAACCATCCGGTGTACGGATCGCGCTGACCGTGTCGGAATAAACCGAGGGGTTCGCGGCACAAAGCTCCAGCCCCCATGCGCCAACAGCGGCACGCACCCCTTCGGCGATGCGGGTATGGCGGGCAAAGACGTTCTCCAACCCTTCCTTCAGCAACATGTCGCAGGCCTGGTTTAGGCCATTCATCAAGCCGACGGCAGGCGTGTAGGGATAGGCGTTGTTTGCGTATCCCTTGGCCATATCATGGACGTCAAAGAAGGTGCGGGGCAGGGTGCCGGTTCTGGTCGCCTCCATCGCCTTCTGGCTAAAGCCGACGATCGCGAGGCCAGCAGGCAGCATGAACCCTTTTTGCGATCCGGTGACGGCCACATCGACGCCCCATTCATCAAAGCGGAAATCCATCGACGCGATGGACGAAACACCATCAACGAACAGCAGCGCAGGATGCCCTGCCGCGTTCAGCGCCTTGCGCACAGCAGCGATGTCCGACTTTACGCCAGTCGCCGTTTCGTTGTGCGTGGCAAGAACGGCTTTGATCTGGTGGTTCGCATCGGCGGTCAAGATCTCTTCGTAGCGATCAGCAGGCAGGCCTTGGCCCCACGGAGTCTCGACGATCTCTACATTCAACCCATGGCGCTGGCACATGTCGATCCAGCGATGGCTAAACATGCCGTTGCGCGCGGCCAGAACCTTGTCTCCGGCGGATAGGGTATTGGTCAAGGCTGTTTCCCAGCCGCCTGTCCCGGTCGAGGGAAAGATGAACACCTCGGCGCTGTCGCTTTTCAGAACTTTCCGAACACCTGCGCGGGCAGGGTGCAGGATTTGCCCAAACAGCGGCGACCTGTGGTCGATCGTGGGCATGTCACAAGCCTTGCGCAGGCTTTCAGGGATATTGGTCGGGCCCGGAATGAAAACGGGGTTTTGAAAGCTCATGGATGGTCTCCTTCCGTCGTTGGAGACATCCTAAGGCCAAGCTCCTTGATTTTAAATTTTTTTGAAAACGATTTTCAAAAACTAATAGTCGCGATTTAAATTATAGTTGTCAGTATCTTATGTTTTTCATATGATGAATTAAAATTTCGAAAAAATCCGAAGGTTCTTATGGTTTCTCAAAAAAATGGTGCTGGCTCCCTTCGCAAAGCCAGGGGAAGGCCGCGGGGTTGGGATGACAAAACGGCTCAGAACACGATCAAATCCCTCGACCGAGCGATGGAGGTTTTCGAGTATCTGAGCGAGGCGCAAGGCAAGTCATTGACGATGCTGTCCGACGAAATGCAGCAGTCCCCGGCCACGGTCTATCGCATCCTTGTCACGCTTGAGGGTAGGGGCCTAGTAGAGTTCGATCCCGTCGAGCAGATTTGGCATATCGGCCCCCGTGCCTTCGTCATAGGCTCGCGATTCCTAAGGCGCACCAGCCTTGTTGATCGGGCAAGACCGGTGATGCGCAAGCTGATGGAAGCCACGGGTGAGACGGCCAATTTAGGCATTCAGAAAGAAGGCTCAGTCCTGTTTCTAAGCCAAGTCGAAACGCATGCCAGCATTCGGGCCTTCTTTCCGCCCGGAACACTGTCGCCCATGCACGCATCGGGGATCGGGAAGGTCCTGCTGGCGCATATGGATGAAGACCGGTTGGACAGATTGCTGGCTTCGGTCCAACTGCAGGCGTTCACGGACCGGTCGATCACGACTGTAGAGAGTCTGAAACAGGACCTAACTTCTATCCGTGCGCGAGGCTTTTCGATCGACAATGAGGAAAAGAACGAGGGCATGCGCTGTATCGCTGCGCCGGTGTTCGACGTGAACGGCGAAGCGGTTGCGGGGATTTCCGTCTCGGGACCTACCAGCCGGGTGCGCGAGAACGGGATCGAACAGCTCAGCCGCCCCGTGATTGAGGCGGGCCAAGCGTTGTCTCAGGCCATCGGAGGAACCGTTAGTTGACTGCTCCCTAACGCCGGTTTGCAGCCGATCCAAGGCGCAGCGGCATGTGTCGGTTTACATCCTTATAAAGCAGGTACCGGAACTTTCCCGGACCACCTGCATAACAGGCCTGTGGGCAGAATGCACGCAGCCACATGTAGTCTCCCGCCTCGACCTCGACCCAGTCATTGTTCAACCGGTACACCGCCTTACCCTCAAGCACGTAGAGGCCGTGTTCCATCACATGGGTTTCGAGGAAAGGGATGACCGCACCGGGTTCGAATGTCACCACGGTGACATGCATGTCGTGGCGCAGGTCATTCGGGTCGACAAATCGCGTTGTCGCCCATTTGCCATCTGTGCCAGGCATTGGAGTCGGCGCGATATCGTTTTCATTCAGCACAAGGACATCTGGAGTGCCCAACCCCTCAACGGCCTCATAGGCTTTGCGAATCCAATGGAACCGCAAGGTGTCATCGGAGTGGTTACGCAGGGTCCAATCGCATCCGGGCGGCAGATAGGCATAGCCGCCGGGGGTCAGCTCATGGCGCGTACCTGCAGCGATCAGCGTTGCGGTGCCTTCGACTACGAACAGAACGCCTTGGGCCTCGGGGTCGGTTTCGGGCCGGTCCGAGCCTCCGCCCGGCTGCACCTCCACGATATATTGCGAGAAGGTCTCGGCAAATCCTGTCAGTGGGCGCGAAATCACCCATAGGCGCGTATCGTCCCAGAACGGCAGAAAGCTCGTCACGATGTCCCGCATGGTGCCCTTGGGGATCACGGCATAAGCATCCGTAAACACGGCGCGGTCCGTCAACAGCTGGTCTTGTCCGGGGTGTCCGCCATGGGGTGCGTAGTATTGCTTGCTCATGTGTGCTCCTGAAGAAAAGCCGTACGCGTTTACGTATGCTCCGGTTCTGAGGATCGAACCAGCCGTAAGGAGGCGACAGCTCTCTCTGCAAAAATTTGATAATCATGATAATTGTTTGGGGATTTTGAGGTTTCAATCAGCGTCAGACGATTTCCCTATTTGATCCGCAAGAGGCAGCGTCACACAAATTTGCGTTGGGACTCACGAGCCATTCGGCTTGTACATAGTCTCAAAAAGCTATTCTCTTACACAGCATACTGATGCGCCGCGCGTCATCACTGACCGGTCAACATAGCGATTTTCTTTGCGTGCCTGTCATCGCCCTTGAGGTGAACCCGAAAGCAGCGAGGATTTTAGGACACTGCAGGAGTTGATCCGTTGAATCGGTAGTGGCCAGTACCGACACAAAGCAGTCCCTCGACTGGAGTGTTTCGATGTCTGCTCGAAGCCCTAGGTGGACGTTCGCACAATCCGACTAGCCCGATGTTGCGGCGACAGTAACAGCCGGATTTTTACGACACCAACATAAGGACGAGTTACATTTCAGCCTTTGGGAGTATACCAAATTGGCGAAGTGTAAGCACGTTCCTGCGTTGACGTAGGCACCTCGGCAGGCACCTCGTCTCCAAACCGAACGGCGTCGTAAATTGTCCACCTCGGAGTGGGAATCTCTAGGACACGGGCATAGTAGAAAGCCCTAACTGAAGGATCGAATTCAGGATCCGTCCAAACACTGATCAGCTCCGGAGACCCTATCGAATTGGTAAACGTGCCCGTTGCAACATCCACGGTGTTCCCAACCGCTGGCAGCTTGCCGTCCGCATCAAGTTTTCGGTCTCCCGACCACGCCACGTCATAGACCCGCTCTTCAGTTTCGCCATTGGCATTTAACCAACCTTTCACAATCTGAACTCGGTCGAGATTGCCGGAAAACGGATCTTTCAGCGCAGCAACCAGGAATGTTGGGGCGTCCGCGCCTTCTGTTGCATCTGCGAGGTCCCCTCCCATCGGAACGCCTTTTTCATATCCTATTTCGGCGGGCAAACGAGACCTTGCATCAGCTTCGGTAAAGTCCCAGCCGCCAAAGAAGCGAACTGCAATTCGGCTGCCGGTCGTCCCATAGACTTCTTTCCGTTCCATTGCGTCGAATATTGCTTCGCGCGTGTTATCTTCGGCCCAGACTGCGGCGTAACCAGACGCTGCCATTTCCCATCCAAGAATTCTTGTCGTATCGAACTCACCAACGACGTGCTGCCAACGACCGGGCTCGGGTTCGACGCCAGAATGTTTGCCAAAGAAGTTGTCTTCTTCCGCCGTTGCCAAAGCGGTATGGCTGTCTGTCGAACCTACCACTCCGAATTTGTATGGATTTGTGCCTAGTTGAGCCTCAAGCTTCAGTCCGTTCTTCAGAGCCTCTCGGGCATACTCGTACTGAAGCATCCAATCCTCTTTGGGCGTTGGGCCGAGGTTGGATTTGTCCCAAGTTTCATAGTCCGCGAACTCATCGTTTGGGCTTAGAAACGGATGCGTTTCTCCGTCACCTTTGATTTGGGTGATCTCATACATCGGCTCCCACTTGGCACGCCGCTCCGCGTAATCTTCTGTCAAAGGCTCACCCGTTTCAGGGTTTGTCTCGACCGGAAACATCAGGCCGTTAGAGACGTTGCCGTTATGAGCAAGGGCCAGTACACGACCACCAGTCTCTTGTTCATATGTTTCCATCCAGTCCCACAATCTTTCCGGATTAAAGGTTTCTGCGGTTGTGAAGGGCAGCATTTGCCGCGCGCGAATGGCATCATCTCGGTAGATCACATTGCGGTGGAGGTTGTTGCCAGCTTCTGTGGACGTCCATTCGTATCCAATGAACGCAGTGAATGTGCCAGGGGCGTTGTGATGATCCGCAGTTTGCGTGAACTCGTCCCATATGGATTGTACAAACCTGCGATCTGAAACAGCCTCGGGCAGAGCATCCCCGGTGATGCCAGCAAAGGTTTCAATAACTTCCATGGTTGCACCCAAAGCGACGTCTCCGCCGGCGTTGAGGCGTTCGTTCCAGTCTCGAAGCGTTGGGTCACGCATCAGTGTGGAGTTCCCCGCCACGATCTCATTCATAGCCCCCATGGCATCAGAGTGATCGGATACGACAAGCCAATCGAGCGGACGCGACAGCTTCACACGGAGGCCATGCGATGTTGTGACTTCCTCACCACGTGCAAACCTATAGGCATCGTCTGGGCTCAGAATGACGCCAAATCCGCGGGCGTCGAGCGAGTTTGACGTGTGCAGGTGAGTGTCACCCCATAGCGGGCGTGTCGGAAAATCTCGACCTGCATACGGCGAAAAATCTGTAGGCGCTGGTTCACGCATATCATCAACTGATATGGTCATCTCTCCAACTTGCCCGCCTTGTGCAGCGTCTTGAGCATTTGAAGAGCTTGCTATGAACGCTGCGGAAACTATTGCTGTCGATGTCTTAAGAAAAATCTTCATTTGAACCTCCCAGCCGAGCTGAATTCTAGTCTATGGCAACATCTGACCCGGCTGTTCGTCAAGGAAAACAAGGGTTTTTTATGTGAGCTTAGAGATTCCGGGTGAGGTTCGACTAGTCCCGGACCGCAGCTTCGCCCAAAACTTTGACGCTCGGACGCGGTGAAAAGCGCACCTACGAGTGGACGTTCTTGACGACTGGTGACTTGGCTCGCCAGTCTTGAAACCGAGATTTTGATCCGAGGCGTTGCCGTAAAGAGTTTGTCGCGAACATTTCTAATGTCCTTATCCGTTTTAATCTGCCTCGGTCGTTTCGGCTCAAGACAAACCCAACATCATATTCATATTTCAAGATAATTTTGGCTGGGGCGAACCAGGGCTCACGGAGACGGCATAATCCGTGTCGCGGCGACCCCCGAGATGGACACCCTCGCTGCGGAAGGATTTCGACTCACGAACTTCATCGTGGGAAGCGAGTGCACACCGTCCTGCGCAGTGCCCATGACAGGACGTTACGGTCAACCATACCGTCCCAGTTGGGGGTGGCGATTACGGTCTGACTCAGTGGGAAATCACAATTGCAGAGATGCTGAAGGTGGTAGGCTACAACACAGCTATGTACGGCAAGTGGAACCTTGACTGGACCGAGGGGCGCTATCCAACGAATCAAGGATTCGACGAGTTTTACGGTGTTGAAACCACGGACGTTACAGTCTGGCGCACGCTTCCGGGATTTGCTGAAGCCAACATGGAAGAGCCA